>JAXDNH010000064.1:0-5428 GCA_034669525.1 Methylobacteriaceae bacterium
ACGATTTCTTCATCGGCTTGTCGCGCTTCATGCTCGGCCTCATCAAGAAGACGCTGCTTGCCGACACGCTCGCGACCGGAGCCGATCTGGTCTTCGCGCAGGACCCGGCAAATCTCACCTCCTCCGATGCCTGGTGGGGCGTCCTGTTCTTCACCTTGCAAATCTATTTCGACTTTTCCGGCTATTCCGACATGGCGATCGGCATCGCGCGCATGCTCGGCTTTCGCCTGCTCGAGAATTTCAACATGCCCTACATCGCAACCAGCATCACCGATTTCTGGCGGCGTTGGCACATTTCTCTGACAAGCTGGATTCGCGAATACCTGTACTTCCCGCTGGGCGGCAATCGCGCCGGAGCAGGCCGGACCTACTTCAACCTCTGGATCTGCTTTCTCGCCTCCGGCATTTGGCACGGCGCCGCCTGGAATTTCGTCGTTTGGGGTGCCTATAACGGGTTTTTCCTTATTTTGGACCGACTTTTCCTCTTGAGGTGGCTGGACCGTATGCCGGTCTGGCTCGCCAACCTCTTCACGGTGCTCATCGTGATGATCGGTTGGGTCTTCTTCCGGTCCACTTCGCTCAGTCAAGCTTTGCACATTCTCGAATTGATGCTGAACGTCGCCTCTGCACCCTTAAGCGCAATCACCGTCACCGCGGACGTGAAGTCGGTGGCCGGTGCCGGTCTTTTGATCTGCGTGATGCAGCGTGTGTTTGCCCATCGGCCGGATTTCCAGCGGCTCTTTGAGGGGCCAGGCTCACGGATCGCGCTGCAGACTGCGCTCGCCGTTCTTTTCGTGATCGGCATCGGCAAGTCGGTTGCCGCACCGTTCAAGCCGTTTCTGTATTTCCGGTTCTGACAATGCGCCGCCTTCGCTTTGATCGCATTCCTCTTGTGCTTGCGGCTGCGTTTGTTGCCGTCTGCACGGTCATCACGGTCTGGAATCTAAGCGTCGCGGCAGTCTTTCCGCGCCTCTCCATTCGCAACTGGGATCAGCTTTATGGTGTGGTCGAGGAGAAATCCGCGCCGCCGAGTGTCGCGAGCTTTCTGCGCGGCGAGGAGCAAACCGCATTTTCGCGTCAGATCGGAGCCACTCTGCCGATCTATGCGCCTGCCGTGCGCGTAAGAAATCAAGTCGCGTATTCCATCTTCGATCTCCCCAACGCCGCTTCGGTCGCCTTCGGCCGCGATAAGCGGCTCTATGAATGGGCCTACATCAACGAATATTGCGGACGAAACGGCGAGACGAACGCCAGGACGCTTGCTGATTGGGCAGACAAGATCAGGGACATTCAGGATTACGCAACGTCACACGGGAAAGCGTTTGTGTATCTGATCACGCCCTCCAAAGCGGCAGTCTATCCCGAACATTTGCCCGACAATCATCTGTGTCCCGCTGTCCTGCGGGGCACCACAAACAAGCTTCCATCATATGATCGCGCGCTTGTTGAACGACGCATTCACTACATCGAAGGAGCGAACTTGCTGGCAGCTGAGCGCGGCCGTCACGAGATAGAACTCTTTCCACGCGGCGGCACCCACTGGAACGCGCTCGGCGCGGGCTTGGCGACGACGCAGCTTATCTCGCTCCTCAAAGCGCAAAATTCCAGTCTCGCTCTGGATAGTGTCAGCACTCTGTGGACCGAAAGCCGCAGCCCGGAGGGGACCGACCGCGATCTCGTCAATATGCTGAACCTGTATTGGTTCGACACCGATTATCCGGTTCCGAAGATCGCCCGCAATTCATCGGCGATCGAGCAGGCCTGCCGGCCTGCTAAAATCATGGAGGTCGGCGGCAGTTTCCTGGAGCAGGTCAACGTCGCATTGCGCGACAGCCGCTGTCCCCCGGAAATCAGCTATTGGTTCTATTGGAATTTCGCTCATGTTTCTTACGCGAACGGAAAACGCCAATCGGCGCCTCCGAGCGATGAGGATCGCTTGGCCGACCTCGCCAGGAGCGACGTTATTCTTCTCGAGGAGAACGAGTTCAATATCGGCGAGACGGACCATCTAAAAGCACTGCATGCCTTGGTCGTGTCCGCCACCCGAATGACCAGCACGAGGGAAGCCCCGGCGACACGCTGATGAGCGGTCGCCGAGGCACGGCAATTTCGGAGGTGCTTTTTATCGAGAGTATTGTACGACGAGGCCGCGCGCGATGATCTCGTTGCCAAGGGGGTTGTAGTGATAATCTCCCCAAAAGAATAAACTTCGAAGAAAGTCCGGGTTCTGATGCTTGTAGGCGAACAGAGCCGGAAAATGGTTGAGAAACCGCTGGCATCTTTTCTCGCACCAATCGCGCCAGATCGTGACTTGCCGAGAGTCCTCCTTGTCATAAAGGAGTTGCTGCGGCCAGGGATAGACGCCGACCGACAGCGGAATGTGCTTTTCGGAAAGCAGTGCATAAAGCTTGTCCATTTGCGCAACGGCCTTGGCGATGCCCCCCTCTACGCCCATGGTCCCATAACAAGGAAGGCCCGAGTCGTAGGTCCACGCCCCACGTGCAAAATCCCTGGCGTATATTTGCTTTGGCTGAGCTAGGGCGGCAAACTCCGCATTCGGAGGATTTCTAATGACACTCATTATAACACGTTGCTTGTAAAACAAATCAAGCACGTACGAGAACCGTGCCCACCAAGGTGATTGCAGGCGGACTATGTAGGCCGGGGATGGACACTCCTTGTCAAAATCGCCTTCCTCCAATCGTCCGTCGTCGCCCGTCCGGTAAGCTGTCGCCTCATCCTGAATATCGGAGAGATCGATGTAAACAATTACCTCGTCGACCTGTAGGCCGAGGTCGAGAAGATACTTCATTTTCGCGTAATATACAGACGGTGCGTACGAACTCGCCGCGGCGTTCAACACATCGACCTGCGGGAGGGCCGCAGCGAAACGTCCTACAAACGTCTCTTCGTATGGCAGCCCCACGCCCTCGGTAAAGGAATCGCCGAGGAACAGGATACGCTTATTATTTGATCGCAATGGTACGTCGCCTCCGCGAGCGCTTTTGAAACCGAGCGAATTCGTTATGATTTTGGTCCGCGCGCTGCCCCACACCTCTTGGCCTTCGAAGTTTGGCACTAACGTATGGCCGTAGAGCGGATTGGCTATTCTGACTTTGCTCTTGGCAAAAGGTGGCGTGAGCCACGGATTCTCCTCAGGCCAAATGATGTGCACGGCAAGCTCGAACAAGACGAACAACGCGATGAATACTGCGACGTTGATAACGACGAGAGAGGATATGTGTTTGGCTCGGCGGAGAAGACTTTTGCCCGTCGCGGCGTCTTCGGTATTTTCCATTGGCTTGAACATGGGGTGACGTCAGGAGCTCTGTTATGCGGGTGGGTAGCCCGCGCGCAGCATCGAAGGCAACTGCCCGCCTTCGGGTGGCGTGCTGCTGGAGACCAAAGGAATAATGGAAGCGGCAGGCGCTAGCTGCGCGGCGTATCCCGCATCTTGTGAGCGATCCGCTCGATCCTTTGCGCCGCCTCGCCGAGAGCTGCTGCGACGCGGTCCTGCCTCTGCGTGTTCTGCACTTCCCGTGACCGCGTTGCACCATCGGTGTCGGCCAACCGATTCCTGAGATCGGCAATCTGCCGCTGCGCTTCTCCAAGTTCGTCGGCGAGGGTCAGCGCCGCCATGACAATGATGCGCTGATCGCCGATCTCGCCGAAGGAGGTGCGCAGGCCTGCAATCCGGGTGTCGAAGTCGCGCGCGAGATGTTCGAGCCGCGCCTCCTCGCCATCGTCACATGCCATGCGGTATGTGCGGCCGGCGATCGTGACCACAACCTGGGCCATCAGCGGTGATCCCTACCGGCTGCCTGGTCAGCCAGTGTGACGCCGAGGAGACCCTGCACGGTGGCCCGCGCCGCCTCGAGGCGTCGGGAGACCTCGTCCGCGGCGTGCTCCAGCGAACGGTTGCGGGCCAGCGCGCCGTCCAGCTCTACGGCCAGGCGGGAGCGGTCGTCTTCAAGGACGGAAATCGCCTCGTCGCGCTCGGCGCGCCGGGAATCGGCTTCTGAACGTGCCTCCGCCGCCTGTTCCAAAAGAGTGAGCGCTCGCGAAAGCCGCTCAAGCGCAGCTTCGATCGCGTCGCCGCGGACCGGTTGTGCCACCATTCTGCTGGCATTAGGCCGCGGAGGCGCAGGAGGGTCAATGTACCAACGCACGCCATCCCCTGCGATCGGCAACGGCTTCTGAAACGCTCGCGTTGACAGGGGGAGGTGACCTGTTATCAGGCCCGAGCCTCGCTATTTCAGCCTTCCAGGCGCTTTTCCCGCCGTTCTGCGTCGCTTGCCGGGATCGATTCCCCATATCGGCGCTGGGCTGGCCGTCCTGATGGCGCGACGCTGGGGCAAGGAGAAGAATAATGACGGTCAAGGTGGCGATCAACGGCTTCGGGCGAATCGGACGCAACGTGCTCCGCGCCATCGTCGAGTCCGGGCGCAAGGACATCGAAGTTGTGGCCGTCAACGACCTCGGTCCTGTGGAGACCAATGCCCATCTGCTGCGCTTCGATTCGGTTCACGGCCGTTTTCCGAGCGAAGTGTCGGTGCAGGGGGACTCGCTCGTCGTGGATGGACAGAAGATCAGGGTGACGGCGATCCGCAATCCGGGCGAGCTGCCGCACAAGGAACTCGGCGTCGACATCGCGCTTGAATGCACGGGGATTTTCACATCGAAGGACAAGGCGAAGGTGCATCTCGAGGCGGGCGCCAAGCGCGTGCTTGTGTCGGCACCGGCCGACGGCGCCGATCTGACGGTCGTCTACGGAGTCAATCACGACAAGCTGACAAAGGAACACCTCGTCGTCTCGAATGCGTCTTGCACGACAAACTGCCTCGCGCCTGTCGCCAAAGTGCTGAACGATTCCGTCGGCATCGATAAAGGCTTCATGACGACGGTGCATTCCTACACGAACGACCAGCCCTCGCTCGATCAGATCCACAAGGATCTTTATCGCGCCCGCGCCGCGGCTTTGTCGATGATCCCGACCTCGACTGGCGCCGCGAAGGCCGTGGGCCTCGTGCTACCGGAACTCAACGGCAAGCTCGATGGTGTTGCCATCCGTGTGCCGACCCCGAACGTGTCGGTGGTCGATTTCAAATTCGTCGCGAAGCGTTCGACGAGCAAAGAGGAGATCACCGAAGCCGTGAAGCGTGCGGCAAAGCAGGAGCTGAAAGGCATTCTCGGCTATACCGAGGCGCCGAACGTCTCGATCGACTTCAACCACGATCCGCACAGCTCGACCTTCGACGTGACGCAGAGCGTCGTCATCGGCAAGCGGTTTTGCCGCGTCCTGTCGTGGTACGACAACGAATGGGGCTTCTCCAATCGAATGGTCGAGGTCGCCGCCTATTTCGGCGCGCTCGCCTGACCCTGTCATCATCGTACACTCGCTGGCCCAGGCGGTGGCCGCGCTGACCGC
>JAXDNH010000065.1:0-5244 GCA_034669525.1 Methylobacteriaceae bacterium
GACGCGAAGTCTCGCGTTATGGTTTGCTGGAATTCGTCAACATCAAGTCGGTACTGGTCACGCCGATGAGTTGATGGTTCACACGCCGCGCACGCCCAAAACCTTGGCGATGTCCGGGAACGTGTGATGCGTCAGATCCTTGTCAATCTCGGCTAGTATCTTGCCCTGCAGCTTCTTTGAATATTCGCGGCGCAGTTCGCCAAGGATCTTTGGCGGCCCGGCGATGACGATGTGCTCGAAGCGGTTTTCCTCCGCGGCGCGGTTCAGACGCTCAGCGATCGTCGCGGCGAAGCGCTCCTCTTCGATCGCATGCCAGTCGGTCGACTCTACTGAGCTGCGCGGCCCGATCGGCATGCTGGTGCGGCCGGGCTTGTCCGTGCCCTGCTCGCGACTTGGCGGGTTGTCATCCTCGCGCACCTCGATACGCCGGAGATCGAGAAGATCGGGATCGCCCTCATTGCGCAGCAGCAGAGCTTTGCGGCCGTCGCCGACGAAGACCCAATCGCCGTTCTTGATCCTCAAATGCGCCATGGCGTGCCTCCCAAGCTCTGTCCGGAAAAGCGCCGCGCGGCATGAGGTTCCCGCGTTCGGCCGCAGACAGTTCAGACCGCGCGCACGTGCCGGATTGGTTTTCCCGGCGTGATCGCCTGCACGGCTTTCGCAATGCCCTGCGCGTCGATGCCGAAGTGCCGGTAGAGATCGGCAATCGTGCCGGTCTGGCCGAAATGCTCGACGCCGAGCGAGCGCGTGCGGTGACCATAGACCGAGCCGAGCCAAGCCAGCGTCGCCGGGTGGGCGTCGATCGCCGTCACGAGGGCGCAATGCGCGGGCACATCGGCGAGAAGCCGCTCGACGTGGCTTTTTGCATGAACGAGCCCGCGCTCCCGCGCGCGTTGCGCAGCGGTCCACCCGGCATTGAGCCGATCGGCGGAGGTGACTGCGAGAAGCCCAACGTCGCGCCGGTCTTCGCCGACAAGTCCAACCGCCTCGATTGCCTCCGGCGCGACGGCACCCGTGTAGGCAACGAGGACCTGCGCATTCGGGCCAGGACGGCGTATCCAATAACCACCATTGATAATGTCGTCTCCAAGCGAAGGGGACAGCTTGCGCTGCGGCTGGTCGAACGTGCGCGTCGATAACCGGAGATAGACCGAGCCGCCGACCTCGTCGCGCAGCCACGCGGCCTCGCCGGGTTCGGCATCGCTGTCGCGCTGCATGTAATCAAACGCCCAGCGCATGATGATTGCGAGCTCGTCGACAAAGGCCGGCTCGAAACTGGCAAGTCCATCCTGCGCCATCCCAATGAGCGGCGTCGCGATGGATTGATGCGCGCCGCCTTCGGGTGCGAGCGCCATTCCGGATGGCGTGGCGACCACCATGAAGCGCGCATCTTGATAGCAGGCATAGTTCAGCGCATCGAGACCGCGCTCGATGAACGGATCATAGAGCGTGCCGACCGGTAGCAGCCGCTCGCCGAACAGCGAGTGCGACAGGCCGAGCGCGGAAAGCATGGTGAAGAGGTTCATCTCGGCGATACCGAGTTCGAAATGCTGGCCGCGCGGCGAGAAGGTCCAGTTATAAGTCGAGGGAATGCGCTCCTTTTTGAAGAGATCGACCATTTCCTCGCGAGCGAAGAGCGCACGCCGGTTCACCCACGCACCAAGATTGGTGGAGACGGTGACATCAGGCGACGTCGTGACGATGCGCCGCGCGAATTCGGAATGGCTTTTGCCGATCTCGTTCATGATCAGCCCAAAACCCTGCTGCGTCGACATCGCGGGTTGTGCGGAGACGTGCAGCACTTCAGGAATGGCGACGGTTTCCGCGCGATAGCGACGCGGTCCTTGCTGTACGAATGGTACTGCTTTGAGGAATTGCTCGATTGCTTCGGCCTGGTCTGCGAGGGCTTCGAAGCGATCCCATTCGCGGCCCTCGCGAATGTTCATCATGCGCCGCAGCGCATCGACCTGCGCGGCGGTCATCAGGCCCGCGTGATTATCCTTGTGTCCCGCAAGCGGCAGGCCGAAGCCTTTGATCGTGTAGGCGATGAAGCAGACTGGACGATCGTGCTTTTGCGCGGCCTCAAAAGCCTCGAGCAGCGACGGCAGATCGTGGCCGCCGAGATTGCCCATCAGCGCCGCGAGTTCATCGTCCGTGCGCTTGTCGATCAGTTTGGAAACGGAGCCCTGATCGCCGAGATCGTCGTTGAGGCGCCGCCGCCAGGCCCCGCCGCCCTGGAAGGTCAGCGCCGAATAGAGCTGGTTCGGGCAGGCTTCGATCCATTCGCGCAGGCGCTCACCGCCGGGCTCGGCGAACGCCGCCTGCTGCATCTTGCCGTGGCGCAGGACGACGACGTCCCAACCGAAATTCCGGAAGATACCTTCGAACTTCGACCAAAGGCCTTCGCGGACAACGGCATCGAGGCTCTGGCGGTTGTAGTCGACGACCCACCAGGTATTGCGCAGGCCGTGCTTCCAGCCCTCGAGCAGCGCTTCAAAAATGTTGCCTTCGTCCATCTCGGCGTCGCCGAGCAGCGCGATCATCCGGCCCTCCGGCTTGTCGTTGTCGAGACCCTTGGCGCGAAGAAAATCCTGCACGAGCGAGGCGAATAAAGTCTGCGCCACGCCGAGGCCGACAGAGCCCGTTGAGAAATCGACGTCGTCCATGTCCTTGGTCCGCGAGGGGTAGGATTGCGCTCCCTTGAAGCCGCGGAAATTCTTCAAATTGTCGAGCGTCTGATTACCGAGAAGATACTGAATCGCATGGAAGATCGGGCTCGCATGCGGCTTCACCGCGACTCTGTCCTGCGGGCGCAGAATTGCAAAGTACAAGGCCGTCAGAATCGTCGACGACGACGCCGACGAAGCCTGATGTCCGCCGACTTTCAGCCCGTCGTCAGCGCGCAGGTGGTTGGCGTTGTGGATCATCCACGTCGCGAGCCAGAGCACTTTGCGCTCCAGCGCCGACAAGATTTCGAGGCTCACGGGCGTCACCTGCCGCGACTGATCACCCCGGGAGTGTCGCGCCGGAGGCGGGCTTAATCAATCCGCGGATCGGGGAGGTGAGCCGACGCTTATAGTCCCAGGATGGACAGTAGGCCGCCCGCCCTCTGCACCCCGCCGCCATTCACGGCGGCGTTCACGGGAGGCTGCCCGGGAGGCGAGCCGGAGATCGTGATGGTGCCCCCTTCCGCCCTCATCATGTTGAAGAGCTTGGTCGCGTTCTGCGGCGCCAACCGCACGCAGCCGTGCGAAGCGGGACTGCCGAGGTGGCGCACCGCGTTCGTGCCATGGATCGCAAATCCGTAATAGAAGAAGATTGCGTGCGGCATGGGCGCATTGTCGTATTTCTTCGAGTGGTAGACCGCGGCGAAGCGTTCTGCCTGAAAGCTGCCGGTCGGCGTGACATAGCCTTCACGGGCCGATGAAATCGGCCAATCGTAGCGGGCTCCGCCTGCGCCCTCGACATGCATGCGTTGTGTCGAGAGATCGATCGAGACGGTCGCCGCCGCGGCGGGTGATGCCACGAAAAGAAGGCCGATGAGACCGGCGGCCACTGTCGCTAGACCGAAGACGCGTCGCATAAAGCCCCCGTGCTGAATCAGGCACTCAGAGTGCGGTTGAATCGCTTAACAAACCTGCCTCACACGGGGCCGCTTCGGCCAATGCTTTCATGGCGCTCTTGCACGATTTTGCGCTGGCGCGGCTTCGTTGCAACGGGTCTTAGTTCCCCCCCTCCAACAGCCGTCGCGCGATCACCTGCGCCTGGATTTCCGCCGCACCCTCGAAAATGTTGAGGATGCGCGCGTCGCAAAGCACGCGCGAGATCGGGTATTCCAACGCGAAGCCGTTGCCGCCGTGGATTTGCAGCGCGTTGTCGGCTGCCGCCCAGGCGACGCGCGCGCCAAGCAGTTTCGCCATGCCGGCTTCGAGATCGCAGCGGCGGCCGTCATCCTTGGCGCGGCCGGCGAAATAAGTGATCTGCCGTGCGATGTGAATTTCGACCGCCATCATTGCCAGCTTGTCGGCGACGCGCGGGAAGTTGATCAGTGGCTTGCCGAACTGGATACGCTCCTTGGCGTAGCGCAGGCCCAAGTCCAAAGCCGATTGCGCGACGCCGACGGCGCGCGCCGCGGTCTGGATGCGCGCCGACTCGAATGTCTGCATGAGCTGCTTGAAGCCCTGGCCTTCCTCGCCGCCGAGCAGGTTCTCTGCCGGCACTTCGAATCCGTCGAAGGCGATCTCGTATTCCTTCATGCCGCGATAGCCCAAAACCTCGATCTCGCCGCCCGACATGCCGGGCGCGGGGAAGGGATCGGCGTCGGTCCCCCTAGGCTTTTCCGCTAAAAACATCGAGAGGCCGCGGTAGCCCTTCTCGTTCGGATTGGTGCGCGCAAGCAGCGTCATCAGATCGGCGCGCACGGGATGGGTGATCCAGGTTTTATTGCCGGAGATTTTGTAGGTCTCGCCCTCGCGCACGGCGCGGGCGCGCAATGACGCAAGATCGGAGCCGGTATTCGGCTCGGTGAAGACCGCGGTCGGCAGGATTTCGCCGGAGGCAATCTTCGGCAGGTACTTTTCCTTCTGCTCCTTCGTGCCGCCGCTGAGGATCAGCTCCGCGGCGATTTCCGAGCGCGTGCCGAGCGAGCCGACGCCGATATAGGCGCGCGACAATTCCTCGGAGACGAGGCACATCGCGACCTTGCCGAGCCCCATGCCGCCGAATTCTTCCGGGATGGTCAGGCCGAAGACGCCGAGGCCCGACAGGCCCTCGATCACCTCGAGCGGGATGTATTCGTTCTTGCGATGCCATTCATGCGCGTGCGGCAGCACTTCGGCCTCCGCGTATTTGCGGATTTCGCCGCGCATCGCTTCGAGCGTCTCGTCGATTCCGGGATCGCCGATCGTGCCACGCGCGTCGGCATGGTCGATCAGCTCCCCCAGCCGCTTGCGGTTGGCGACAGTATTGCCGGTCGCGATCAGCCGCTCCACCGAGTCGCTGCGATGGCGCGCGACGACGTCCGCGCCGAGCCCGAAATCGGCCGGGCGGACGATCTCGCTTTGGCTCATCGGGATGCCGCCAAAAATCTGCGCGAGATATTCGCCGATACCGATCTTCGTCAGCAGCTCTTCGGTCTCGCCGAAGCGCCCCTCGCCGGAGAGGCGCTCGCGATAGGCGAGCATCTCGCGGATCGCCTGCACGTATGTGGCAAGCCAGGCGAGGCCGTGCGCGGCATGCTGCTCG
>JAXDNH010000066.1:0-3491 GCA_034669525.1 Methylobacteriaceae bacterium
CGGCGGGGGCGAAATAGGATCGACGAGGGTGTAAAGGGTGCGCTTTTGCCCGGCATGGTTCCGCCGTTATCGGGCCGAACCTATAGTTGCGAATGACAACTATGCTCCGGTGGCTGTCGCCGCGTAATGCGGTGCCGGTAACCGAAATCAAGTCCTGAGGGTTAGCGCCATCAGGCGGGGTTCGGAGGCACCTGGCAACAGAAGCCTCCACTTCTCCGCAACTGAGCTTTGGCGTAAACTCGCGTTTCAGTCTGCTTTAAGGCCGCTCCGCGAATGTCGACCGATCTAATCCGTTATGACCTGCGCGTGCAGGAAGCGCTGCGTGGTGTGGTTCGTCGCGTCCTCAGCGACGCCGCCAAGGAGGGAATTTCCGGCGACCATCATTTCTACATCAGCTTCGACACCCAGGCTGAAGGCGTGCGGATGTCGAGCCGCCTCCGCCAGCAATATCCCGAACGGATGACCATCGTCCTGCAGCACCAGTTCTGGGATCTGACCGTCAGTGAGCACGGTTTCGAGGTCGGGCTGTCGTTCAAGAACGTGCCGGAGCGGCTCTACGTGCCGTTCGATGCATTGATGGAATTTTATGATCCGTCCGTGCAATTCGGACTGAAATTCGAGAGCCTCAGCGAGGCGTCGGAGGCTGCCGAGAGCCAACCGAAAAAGGGAGAGCCGAAAGCCACGGCACCTGCGAGCGTCCCGGCGCTGCCGAAGCCGCGTCTTGCCGATAAGGCCGAAAAGCGTGGCGACCCCGACAAGGCGAAGCCTCGCGGCAGCGGCTCGGAACCCGCCGAGATCAGGCCGCGGCCGCGCGCGGTCAAAACGGAAAGCAAAGAGCCGGCGGCTGGGGGCAGCGACAAGATCGTGTCGATCGACTCGTTTCGGAAAAAGACTTGAGCGCTGATCTGGTCAATCTGCGCCGGGTGCGCAAAGCCGCGCAGCGAAAGAAGGCCGAGGCGATCGCCGCCGACAACCGCGCAGCCTTTGGTCTAAGCGCCGCCGAACGCGAGCGGCTGAAGACCGAAACCGATCGCGGCGTGCGGCATCTTGATCAGCATCGGCTCACGTCGCCTCCAAAAACGTGATCAGGCGAGCGCGCCCGGCGAACGTGGACGAGCCGCGGCGGACCGACTTATCGAAGCACTCTCTGGTTATCGCGGGTCACCGCACCAGCATTTCGCTGGAGCGCGCTTTTTGGGAGGCGCTGCAGACGATTGCACGCGAGCGGCAGATGTCGATCGCGTCGCTCGTGGCTTCCGTTGATGCCGATCGGGGTAGAGCGAATCTTTCCTCGGCGTTGCGCGTGTTTGTCTTGGGTACAATTAGCGGCAATTCGTCATAAGCTGAATGTTAACGCCCCTTGTAGTGAGCAAGGGGCGTTTCGCGGCTACGCGTGTTATCGTGCAGAAGAATGTTGCACGTAGAGGTCGCCTGTTGTCTGCGCCGTCGACTCCGAGACTACGCGTCGTCGCCAAGGCTTGAGCACGGCGATGGCGAGCAGCGAGGCAAGAATGTTCGCACCGGCAGCAATCAGGAACACACCGTCCCAGCTGCCGCTGCTCTGTTGCAGATAGTTGCCCAGCGGCACGAGCAATGACGCCGTGCCTTTCGCCGTGTAGAGGAGGCCTGCATTGGTTGTCGCGTATTGCGATCCGAACGTATCCGTACAGGTCGACGGGAACAGCGAATAGATTTCGCCCCATGCGAAGAACACCGCGCCCGACAGGATCACGAACCAAACCGGATCCTGGCCGTAGAGATAAAGCAGATAGATGCCGATCCCCTCGAGGCCGAACGCGATGAACATCGTGTTCTCACGCCCGATCTGGTCGGAAATCCAGCCGAAGAACGGACGCGTAAGTCCGTTCAGGATACGATCGAGGGTCGCGGCGAAGGTAACCGCCGTCATAGTAAGACCTACCAACGTCACCGGCACGTTGTCGATCTTCCAGTCCGCGCCGATCGGCTTCAGGTTCGCCGTCACAAGCAATCCGCCCGCGCCGACGATCACGAACATGAAATACATCAGCCAGAAGATCGGGTGACGTATGACTTCGGTCGGGCGATAATTGCGGCGCGTCTGTGCGATGCGGTTCGACTGTATCGGCTGCGGCACCTGGCCCGGCTGCGGCGCGAGCAGGAATACCGACAGGATCACGATGATGATCCCCTGGCCGATGCCGAAGTAAAAGAACGTCGCCTGGAAGCCGCTGTCCTTGATCATTGCCTGGATCGGCGCGACCGTCAGAGCGGACCCTGCACCAAAGCCGGCCGCCGTCAAACCGGCGGCAAGACCACGCTTGTCAGGAAACCATTTCAGCGCGTTGCCGACGCACGTGCCGTAAACAGCACCGGCGCCAATGCCTGCGACGATCTGGCCGATGTAATAGCCGGTCAGCGAGGTCGCGTAGGAATTGATAACCCAGCCGATGGCGCAAAGCACGCCGCCGAAAAGGACAACGAGCCGCGGTCCATATTTGTCGACAAACCAGCCTTCGACAGGGACAAGCCAAGTCTCAAACAGGACGAACAGCGTGAATGCCAACTGGATCGATGCACGGTCCCATTTGAACGCCTTCTGGATATCGGGGACGAAAAAAGTCCAGCCGTATTGCAGATTGGCGATCATCACCATGCAGGCGATGCCGAGGACAAGCTGTGTCCAGCGGAATGAATCGGAGACACGGCCGGCAGGCACACCCGCGGGTATCGTGGTGGTTGGCATTAGTCTCTCCCTGGGTGCTCTCTTTTCGGAGCTTTAGTTTGGTATATCTGATGCCAGCTTCGTGCAGGATGCACAGGCGCGCAAGCCCTTTCGAAGATCTCAACCTACCGTTTGCGTTAGACTTAGGACGAATAGATGCCCTCAGTCTCTCCTTAGTCTATTCCGCAGCCGCGCGTTTCGGCGCCGGCGCAGTCGCACCCGACGCACGGATCGCAGCGACCTCGTTATCGTTATAACCGAGCACCTCGCGGAGGATTTCTTCCGTATGCTCGCCGAGAAGCGGCGACCGCGTCACCTCGCTCGGGCTCGCCGAAAGCTTGATCGGATTGCCGACCGAGAGATATTTGCCGCGCTTCGGATGATCGACCTCGACGACAGTGCCGGTCGCACGCAGCGACTGATCTTCGGCGAGTTCCTTCATCGAGAGGATCGGGCCACAGGGCACGTCGTATTCGTTGAGGGTGTCCATCACCTCAAACTTGGTCTTGGTCATTGTCCATTGTTCGATGCGCTCGAAAATTTGGTTGAGACGGGGCAGCCTTGCTTTGGGCGTCGCAAAATCCGGATGCGTCTTCCATCCGGGCTCGCCGATGATGTCGCAGATCGGCTCCCAAACCGGAGCCTGGGTAATGAAATACGTGTAGGCATTGGGATCTTTCTCCCAACCCTTGCACTTCAAGATGCGGCCGGGCTGTCCGCCGCCCGAATCGTTGGCCGCGCGCGGCACGGCCTCGCCGAACGGAATGCCCTCGCCATACTGGCTGTA
>JAXDNH010000067.1:0-20495 GCA_034669525.1 Methylobacteriaceae bacterium
TTCGGCGAGGGCGGGCATCAACACAATCCGACCATGAGACGGCGCAAATGTCTAATGCTAGAGGCATTTCTCCGGCCTGGACCAATCCCCGCTATTCCCGGACAGCCACCCTCGCGACTCGGTTGCATTGGTGTAAGAGCAGGCCATGCATGGTCGCCGCGTTTTCACGATCCCGCCGGGCGTCGATTTCCTTCCGACTTTCGCGCGGGCGCTGCTCGACGGCGAGATCGTGCCCGGTCTTTCGCGCGACAGCGATCCGCTCGCCTTTGGGCGCGCGACGATCTATGTGCCGACCCGCCGGTCGCGGGCTGCGTTAATCGCCGCGGTCAGGGACGCGTTCGCGAAACCTGCAGCGATCCTGCCGCGCATCCTCCCGCTTGGCGCGATGGAGGCGACCGACGGGCTGTATTTCGACGAGGGCGTCGCTGACGGCCCCGCGCCCGATCTGCCGCGCGCCGTGCCCGACGTGGAGCGCAGGCTGCTTCTCGCCGATCTCGTGCTGAGATGGGCGGAGGGTGTCAAACACGCGATCATCTCGATTGATGAGCATGGTCGGCGCACGCAGGATCACAACGAGACGCTGATCGTCGCGACCACGCCCGCGGATGCGTGGTCGCTTGCCGGCGACCTTGCCGGACTTATCGACGAGCTGATCATCGAGGACGTCGCCTGGAAAAACGTCACGAATGCCGGCGCCGGCGAGTTCGATCCGTTCTGGCGCATCACGACGGACTTCCTGAACATCGCAATCACCGAATGGCCCGACATTCTTGCGCCGCGCGTCGATCGCGCGCGCCGGCAGGTCGCGTTTGCTGAGCGCGAGATTGCGCGGCTACGCGCGGGCGCAATGGGGGGCCCGGTGGTCGCACTCGGCTCGACGGGTACCAACAAGGCAACGGCGCGCTTGCTCGCTGCGATCGCAGATCATCCGCAAGGCGCTGTCGTGCTGCCCGGCCTGGACCGCCAGCTCGACGACGAGGCCTGGGCCGAGATCGCAGACGCGCGGCCAGATCGTGCCGAGGGCGGCTTCGGTCATCCGCAGGCGGCGCTGAAGCGGTTGATGCTGATGCTTGGAACCAATCGTCGTGATGCGATCGAGCTCGGCGCGCCGCAGCCGGCGCTCGCCGCCCGCACGCGGCTCGTGGCGGAGGCGTTACGTCCTGCCGACACGACCGACCACTGGCGCGAATTTCGGGCCGCGTTCCGGGCTTCGTTCCCGCCGGCTCTCGACGGCGTCGCCATCATCGAAGCCGCGCATGAAGGCGAAGAGGCACTCGCACTCGCGATCTGTATGCGTGAGGTCTTGGAGACTGCAGGCAAAACATGCGCTTTGATCACCCCCGATCGCGATCTCGCCCGCCGCGTCGGCGCCGACCTCAAGCGCTGGAACATCGATGTCGATGATTCCGGCGGCGAGCCGCTCGGCCGCACGTCTCATGGCACATTCGCGCGGCTCGTGCTTGCAGCTGCGCGCGCTGACGATCGCGCAGCGCTCGTCGCGCTGATAAATCACCCGCTCGCCTGTTTCGGTCTGCGGCGCGACGAAATCATTCAGTGCGCGGCGGCATTGGAAATTGGCGTGCTGCGCGCCGGTCTGCCGCAAATGTCCGATATTGCGGGGCTGCTCGCGGCGGCGCAGCGCGCGGCGAGCGGTCGGCACGCGCATCCCGCAGCAAAAAAACTCTTGTCGCACCAATGGACTTCGGTCGGCCGCCTGCTTCAGCAGATCGAAGCAAACCTCGCCCCCTTGCGAGATCAGAAAACAGCAACGGACTTGCCGTCGTGGATCGAAAAACATCGGCGCGTGCTCGAAGCGATTCGCTTGGGTGGGGACGATGGGCCGTTCGATGAAGACGACGATGCCGTGCAAAAGCTTTTCGATGAATTTGCCGCCGCGCCGGCGCCAAAGATGCGCTTCGATCTCGAAAGCTACAGCGCGTTTTTCGATCGCATCGCCACTGAGCGCATGGTCCGCGGCCCGACGCGCACCCATCCGCGCGTGCAGATACTCGGCCTGCTCGAAGCCCGCCTGCTCGACGCAAACGTGGTGCTGCTCGGCGGATTAGACGAGACGATCTGGCCGCCGGCGGCAAACGCCGATGCGTTTCTCAATCGCCCGATGCGCCAGGCGCTTGGCCTGACGCCGCCCGAGCGCCGCATCGGCCAGACCGCGCATGATTTTGTAATGGCGATGGCCGCGCACGAAGTTGTGATCAGCCGCGCGCTGAAACGCGGCGGCGCGCCAACGATTCCCTCGCGCTTCCTCCAGCGGCTCGAGGCGCTTGCAGGCGACGAGGTCGCGGTCTGCCGCCAACGCGGTACGCGGCTGATCGATTTTGCGCGGCATATCGATCGCCCCGCTGCGATCAGCAAAATCCGGCGTCCTGAGCCGAAGCCGCGGATCGAGCTACGCCCACAAAAACTCAGCGTCACGCGAATCGAGACGCTGCGCCGCGATCCCTATTCGATCTATGCCGAATCTATCCTGCGGCTGAAGCCGCTGGAGCCTTTAAATTTCGAGCCCGGCGCACGCGAGCGCGGCACGCATATACACAAAGCGCTGGAGGAGTTCACCAGGGCGCACCGTATCGGCGCGCTCCCGCGCGATGCGCGCGATCGATTGCTAGCTCTCTTGCGTGAGAAGCTGACGGATTTCGATAACGACTCGGACTTCCAGGCCTTTGACTGGCCGCGCATAGAAAAGGCCGTCGGCTTCTATCTCGGATATGAATCGGAGCGCCGGCCCTTGCTGCAGTCCATTCTGGTCGAGCAGCGCGGTGAGATCACCATTCCGCTTGATGATGGTACGAGCTTCACGCTCAGCGCGGAAGCCGACCGCATCGAAATCGCGCAGGACGGGTGCGTGCGTGTGGTCGATTATAAGACCGGCACACCTCCCGGTCTCGAAGAAGTGCGCGTCGGGTTCGCGCCGCAGCTCACGCTGGAAGCGGCTATGATCGCCGAAGGTGCTTTCTCGGAGATTGGTGCACGTGGCGCCGACGAAGCGTTGTATCTGAAGCTGGTTGGAGGTGCAGAAGGGGGGCTTCAGCGCAAGCTGGAATGGAAGAACGAGAGCTTCAACGACGTGGCTGCCCGGCATCGCACCGAGGTCGAAGGCTTGCTTAATCAATTCCGGTCCGGGGACACGCCCTACATTCCGCGGCCCTTCCCAAAATACGCAGCGAAATACAGTGACTTCGATCACCTCGCCCGTGTGAAGGAATGGTCGGCGACCGGCGGCACGACCGACGAGGTGGTCTGATGCTGAGCGCCGCCAAACGTCCCGTTCCGGAGCTGACGCGCCAGCGCCAACGGCAGGCCTCCGACCCGAACACGTCGGTTTGGGTCGCGGCGAATGCCGGCTCCGGCAAAACACATGTGCTAGCGCAACGCGTCGTGCGCCTGCTGCTCGAAGGCGTCGCGCCAGGCCGCATTCTTTGCTTGACCTACACGAAGGCCGCCGCGGCCAACATGGCGGCGCGCGTCTTCGACATGCTTGCCGGCTGGACGACGATGGAGGATGCGGAGCTCCGCGCCCAAATCGAAAACATCGGCGAGGATGGAATCGATCGCGACAAGCTGCGTTTCGCACGGCGACTGTTTGCGCGAACCGTCGAGACCCCCGGCGGGCTCAAAGTGCAGACGATCCACGCCTTTTGCGAGCGGCTCCTCCATTTGTTTCCGTTCGAGGCGAATGTCGCCGCCGGTTTCCGCGTCGTCGAGGACGTCGAGCAGGCAGAGCTTCTCTCGATCGCGCGCCAGCATGCGCTCGCCGACGCGGCGCGCGATTGCGATGGGCTTGGCAAAGCGGTGCGCCGCGTTGCCTCCGAAACATACGCGCGCGGCTTTCAGGATCTCTTGCGCGAACTTTTGAACCGCCGCGCGGCGCTCGTGCCGTGGCTGCCTGTCGATCAGAGCGGCGTCGAAGACGCGTTGCGCCAAGTGTTGTCTCTCTCGCGCGACGAAACCGAAAGTGAGATCATCCGTGAAATGGTGGAAGGCGGCATTCATCCGCTGGAATGGCGCGCGATTGGCGAAGCGCTAAAGGCTTGTGGGAGCGCGAACGATAAGAAGAAAGCGCTCGAACTGGACAATGCGGCGAGGGCATATGAAGGTGGCGACCTATCTCTCTCCTTGTCTTCTTATCTCTGTGCGTTCTTTAGCAAAGATGGCGAAGGAAACGTATTCGATAATTTTGTCACCAAGAGTGTTTCGAAGGAGCATCCTCATCTTGTGCAAATTTTCGCAAGCGAGGCGACGAGGCTAAGCGCGCTTCGCGAGAAGCGCAAAGCCGCCGCCACATGCGAGCGCAGCCTCGCTCTTTTGCAGATCGCCGATGCCGTCCTGCAACGCTATGTCAGGATGAAGAGCGATCGCGGTCTGCTCGATTTCGAAGACCTGATCGCACGGACAGTCCAGCTCCTCAAGCGCTCGGATCAGCGCTGGATTTTATTCAAGCTCGATGCCGGGCTCGACCACGTGCTCGTCGATGAAGCGCAGGATACGAGCGAAGCGCAATGGGACATCCTTGCGCAATTGACCGAGGATTTCTTCTCAGGCGCCGGTCAGCGCATCACGCGCCGCACCTTCTTTGCCGTCGGCGACGACAAGCAGTCGATCTTTTCATTCCAGGGTGCGGCGCCGAAAAAATTCTTTGAGATGCACCGCGAATTCAAAACGCGCGTGATTGCCGGCGGCGAAAATTTTGCCGAAGTGCCGCTCAATCTTTCATTTCGCTCGAGCCCCGATGTTCTTTTCGCGGTCGATGAGGTGTTCGCCGCCGAGGCGCATCATCGTGGGCTGCTTGCTGATCCCAACGAGAAGCCGCCGCCGCACGAAGCGTGGAAATCCAATCTCCCCGGAATTGTCGAGCTCTGGGATCTCGAAAGCAAAGCCGAAGGCGAGGAGCCGCGCGACTGGCGTCTCCCGCTCGACCGGCTCGATGATGCGGACCCGCCGGTCAAACTCGCGCGGCGCATCGCCGCACGCATCAAGACAATTCTCGACCCGCGTTCGGTCGAAGGCGTCGAAGGCGAGCATCCGGAATCGTCACGCCCGGTGCGCCCCGGCGATTTTCTCATTCTGGTCCGCAAGCGCGACGCCTTCTTCGAAGCGATGATCCGCGCGCTGAAAGAGCGCGACGTTCCGACGGCCGGTGCCGACCGGCTCAAGCTCGGCGAACATATCGCCGTGATGGACCTGATCGCGGCCGCGCAGGCGGCGCTCTTGCCCGAAGATGATCTGACGCTTGCGACGGTGCTGAAGTCGCCGCTGATCGGGCTCGATGACAACGACCTGCTGGCACTCGCGCCGGGGCGCAAGGGATCCCTCTACGATGCGCTCTTGGCGTCGACTGAGCTCTGGCACGCTGAAGCCGTGCGGCGAATCAATACATGGCGCGAGCGCGCGGCCACATGGACGCCGTTCGATTTCTTCTCGCAAATCCTCGGGCCGGAGCGAGGCCGCGAAAGATTCCTCGCGCGGCTCGGCCCGGAAGCCAACGACGCGATCGATGAATTCCTGCGCCTGACGCTCGCGCATGAGCGCGAGGAAGCGCCGGCGCTCGCGACCTTCCTGTCGCGCTTCGCGGCGCTGGAACTCGAAATCAAGCGCGACATGGATACGGCGCAAGACAATGTGCGGGTCATGACCGTGCATGCGGCGAAGGGGCTCGAGGCGAAGATCATCTTCCTGCCCGACACCTGCTCGCTGCCGGCGCCGCAGAGCGCGCCGTGCCTTTTTCCGATCGGAAATCAGAGGCAGCCGCTGATCGTCTGGTCCCCGAAAAAGGCCGGCGATCCCGCCCCGGTGGCGGATGCGCGCTTGCAGCAGAAGGAGATGCAGGAGGCCGAATATCGCCGCCTGCTTTACGTCGCGATGACGCGTGCCGAGGAGCGGCTGATCATTGCCGGCTATCAGGGCGCGCGAACACCGCCGGAGGATTGCTGGTACAGGATGGTGCGCCGCTCGCTGGAGCCGGGCGCGGAGGTGATGGCCGATCCCGTTTCCCCGGAAATGACGATCCTGAGACGCGGGCGCCCGCGGGCCAATGTGGGAGCTGCCACGGCCGTTCGGGAGGGCGCGGCAAACAACGACATCCCGGCCTGGCTGCGCGCCGCGATTTTGCCGGAGCCGGGGGGAACCGGCCGGATCCGGCCATCCCATGCGCGCGATCCGTCACTCCGCGAGACGCATTCAGAGGCCGCATTGGAGAAGGGGCGGCTGCTTCACGCTCTCCTGCAACATCTGCCGGAAGTGCATCCGCAGGCCCGTGCCGCTGCCGGCGAGCGCTTCCTCGGCGCGCAGGCGCTAAATATGGACTCCGAGGGGCGCAGCGGATTGGTTAACCAAGCCTGCGCGGTTCTCGATCATCCCGCGTGTGCCGCGCTGTTTGCGTCCGGCTCGCTGGCCGAGGTGGAAATTGGAGCAACAGTTCCGTTGCCTGCCGACGAAACCATTGAGGTCTCAGGCCGCGTCGACCGCCTCCTCGTCAATCCTGACGAAGTTCGCTTCTGCGACTTCAAGACCGGCGCGTCGCCGCCTTCGCTGGAAGCCACCCCGCGCACTCACGTCACCCAAGCCGCGCTCTACCGAGCTGCGCTCGCCGCGCTCTACCCGGACCGGCCGATTCGCGCTTTCCTCATCTGGACCGAAGCGCCGCAGATCGTGGAACTCCCGCCCGCCATGCTCAACGAAGCCTTGGCCGCATTAGCCGCTGCGCCTTGAACCTGTTCAGAAAAAACACATATTTCTCCTGCACGCTCATGGTGCTTTCGAGGCTTGAAGCGTGCCTCTCGAAGTGCCTTTGAGGGCTTCGTCCATGTCGCGCGTGCCGTCGTTGAACTCGCCTTTCCTGCTCGGCTTCGATGAAATCGGGCGGACTTCGGAGCGGGTGAGCCGTACGGCGGGCGACGGTTATCCGCCCTACAATATCGAGCGGATAGGGCGGACCGAAAGTTCGCCCGAGTGCCTGCGGATCACGCTCGCTGTTGCGGGATTCACACAGGATGAGCTCGAAATCGTCATCGAGCGCGGCCAGCTTGTCATCCGCGGTCGACAAGGTGACGGGCCGGAGCGACACTTTCTGCATCGCGGCATCGCCGCGCGGCAATTCCAGCGGGTCTTCCTGCTGGCAGAAGGCATGCAGGTCGAGGGCGCCAGCCTTGAAAACGGGCTCCTCGCTATCGATTTGATACGCCCGGAGCCTGAAAGGGTGGTGAAACGCATAGAGATCGCGGTGCGGGACTAAAGAGTACGCACCGGCCAAACAGCGGGGCCGAACACGGACCGCAGGAGAAGGAAGATGATAGAGACAGTGAAGACCGAAAAGCCCGAACCATTCACCCCCGAGCAGTTTGCCCATCTCGGCCAGGGCGCGATCGCCTATGTCCGGCCGATCCGCTCCGAGGAATTCAATCGCCTGTTCCCGCAGGCAGAGGCGATCCAGCCAGGCTTGGCGCTCTTCGCCCTGCTGGGTGCTGACGGCACGCCGATCCTGCTCACCGAATCGCGCGAGACCGCGATCGCCAATGCGTGGCAGAACGAATTGCAGCCGGTGAGCCTGCACTAACCAGTTCGCTGGTCGGATTTTCGGAAGGCGCCCGGCAGGCCGGGCGCCCTTTTTATTTACGCGCTACCCCGCCTTCGCGCGAGCAATATCCGCGCGTATCGAGCGTGCTGCCCAGACGAAGAGAAGCGCCCCGAGCATGGTCGCGATGCTGCAGGAGAGCATCGAGTAGCGAACGGCATCGACGCCGTACTGGCTTTTCCACGCATCATTGAGCGCGCCGACGACCAGCGGCCCGACGCCTTGGCCGAAACACGTTGCCGTCAATAGAACCGTCGCGGCGGCAAGCGCGCGCATGCCTGGCTTTGCCACCGTCTGTGCGATCGCAAAAATCGGCCCGAGATGGAAGCCGACCAAGAGCGAGGTCAGCCCGAGCATCGCGATCATCGTGCCGAAGCTCGGCGTCAGCATGCAAAGCGCAAAGACCGGGCCGGCAAGGCCGGACATGATTGCCGGCGCCCAGAGCTTCCAGCGGTCGTCGTCGCGGCTGATCCGCGCGACGACAAACCCGCCGAGAAGCGTGCCGACGGTGCCGAACAGGCCTTTGAACGTGCCGGCGTAAGTGCCGACCTCAGCGCTCGAAAGGTGATGCACGCGCGCCAGGAAGGGCGGAATCCAGGCGGCTGTCGCGTAATTCAGATACGATGTGAGGCAGAAGCCGATCAGGACAATAACAAAGGTCTTTTGTGAGAACAGGAATGAAAAGGTCGGCGCGAGCGGCTCCGATGGCTGCGAGACTCCGCCATCGGCGGCGCCGCGACGCGGCTCCCGCACCGTCAGCCGGAATAAAAGCGCGAGGAAAATTCCCGGCAGGCCAGCAACCAGAAAGGCTGTGCGCCAGCCGTAATATTGGTTGACCCAGCCGCCGACGAAATAACCGAGGAAAACGCCGAGATAAGTGCCGATCGCAAAAATCCCGAGTGCGCGCGGCCGCTCGTCCTTGTTGAAGTGATCCGCGACGATTGATTGCGAGGCCGGTGTTCCCGCGGATTCACCGATGCCGACGCCAATGCGCGCAAGCGCGAGCACGGTGACGCTCTGCGCCATCCCGCAGAGCGCCGTCATCGCGCTCCAGAACGCAAACGCGACGGCGACGATGTTGCGCCGGTTCGCCCGGTCCGCGAAACGCGCCACCGGCATGCCGAGAAGCGAATAGAAGAGCACGAAGCCGAAGCCGGCGAGCAGCCCCATCGCTGTGTCGGAAAGCTGGAACTCGCGTTTGATCGGCTCGATGAGCACATTGAAAATCGTGCGGTCGAGGAAATTGAGCCCGTAGATCAGCGTCAGCAGGACGAGGACGTAATAGCGGCTTGTCGTGGATGCGCTCGCCTCAGCGGCCGATATGACCGGCTTCTCGATCGTGACCATCCGCTCAAGCCCCGCGAATGTAATTGCCGGCTTCAAATTCGATCGGCTGCGCGTCGCGATCGAAACTCACGCCGATCGGGTCCTCGTCCTTGTCGATTGCATCAAGCTGCTGCTGCAGCATTCGCCTGATCATCAGCACACCGCGATCGCTCTGGCCGAAATGCTCCTCCGAATGCAGGGTAATCGGCCCCTGCCCGACCTGCGCTTCATAATCGCCGGGGTGTTGCTGATGCTCCTCCTCCGTCATCTCCCACCAGAATTTGCCGTTGAACTTTGAGCGCATCCGGCCGATGTCGCCCGGCTGCTTCACGCGGCCTGCGACATAGATGCGAAAGCTGGTGTCATCGAGCGGCAGCACCCAGCCGATCGACTCGACGCGCGCGAATTGCGCAACCCGCGGATTCGGCACGACGCGCAGTGTCGGCAGCGCCGCTTCGGACACGCGGTAGAAAACCCGTCCGTCATCCTGCTTGCGCACGGAGCGCACCAGCACGCCGCGCGGCGACGCCTCGAACGTCACCTGCGGCATCGCCGCCATTGCCTGCGTGAATTGCGCGCCACTGAAGGCCGCGTGCAGGATCGGCACGTGGAAGGGATCGACGACATTCTCGTAATGCTGCAGCCAATTGCAGGGAATGATCGTGGGGCCGCCGCCGCCGAGCGATGTGTCGTCAGCTTCGACGAACTCGCCCTCCTCCATCGCTTCGAGGCACTCGTAATGCGGCAGAACCGGCTTTTTCGCGGGAGGGCCCATAAAGGCGAAGATGAGACCATAGCGCTCGGCGACGGGATACCAGGGCTGGCGCACTTTATCGCGGAAAGGTCCGCCTTCCGGCTCACATGGCTGTTCGAGGCAATGGCCTTCCGCATCGAAGAGCCAGCCGTGGTAGCAGCAGCGGATGCCGCGCTCCTCGACCCTGCCATAATAAAGCGTCGTGCCGCGATGTGCGCAGCGTGAATGAAGCAGGCCGGCCTTGCCCTCGCCGCCGCGAAACAGGATCAAATCTTCGCCGAGCGCTTTCACCTGACGAGGCGTTGCCGAAGCGTCGCTCGACAATCCGATCGGATGCCAATAGCGGCGCAGCAGTTCCCCCATCGGCGTGCCGCGCCGGACCTCGGTCAGCGCTGCCTTATAGGCGGAGGGCGGCATTTCATAAGCCGTTCCCTGATCGTGAACGGGCGTGATGACATCCATGTTCACCTGCCCCCCGCCGGCGCTTCTTCGTTTTGGAGTCCCGGTCGATTGACGCTATCAAATAAAGCGAAAAAGGCCAGCGTGGCCGGCAATGGAGGAAGCGCCGTGTCGGAACTGATCGAAAGCATCGAAGACGGCGTCGCGACGCTCACCTTCAACCGGCCGGAACGGATGAACGCGCTTTCCAAACCGATCATGGATGGACTGCTCGAAGGATTGCCGCGGCTTGCAGGCGATCCCTCCGTGGCGGTGATCGTGCTCACCGGCGCCGGACGTGCCTTTTGCGCCGGCGGCGATGTGAAACGCATGGCAGCCGACGAAAAGCCGCCGAGCGAAGCCGAAGCAAGCGCAAACCTGCGTCAACGGATGGAGGTCTCGCGCATGCTGCACGAAATCCCGAAGCCGACGATCGCAATGGTCAACGGCGCGGCCGCAGGCGCCGGCCTTTCAATCGCGCTCGCCTGCGATCTGCGTTTCGCCGGAGAATCCGCGCGCTTCGTCACAGCGTTTGTAAAGGTTGGATTTTCCGGGGATTTCGGCGGGACGTATTTTCTGACAAAGCTCGTCGGCAGCGCCAAAGCGCGCGAGCTTTATTTTACCGCCGACCCGGTCTCCGCGCGCGACGCGCTGACGCTCGGTATCGCCAACCGGGTTTTCCCGGACGACGCTCTCGCGAAAGAAACAACGGCCTTCGCACGCGGACTCGCCAAAGGCCCGCGCGTCGCGCTTGGGCTCATGAAACAGAACCTCAATCTGGCGGAATCGTGTACGCTCAGCGAATTGCTCGATGCCGAAGCCGTCGGTCAGATCAGAACCGGCCGCACCGAAGACCACCGCGAGGCGGCGAAAGCTTTCGTCGAAAAGCGCGCGCCGGTTTTCGTCGGGCGCTGATCGGTGCTGTTAGATTCCGGACCCTTCGATCTCGCCCGGCACCTGCGGCAATTTCGACGCGGCGATGGCGCCCGAGCTTAGGCGCGGAACGCTCGTCGGCAGCGGCATCCAGAAGATAAGTTCGCCTTCGGCATAAATGATGGGGCAATCGGGAGTGGAATCGGCTGAAACCCAGCATTTCTCGTGAGCCCGGCCCGGTTTCGCCCAGCGCGCAACATCGACCTGCGCGGGTCCCTGTTCGCTTTCCCTGATGGCGACGAGCACCAGCGTGCCGTCCATCGGTGCGGTCGCGATCGGCTTCCATTCGTCCAGAACGGCTGAGTTTGGCATTTGGCTGCGCTATTCCCGCAGAATCCCGAAATCCCGAAAAGCCCACGAAATCAGCTGGTTCAAGGCTGCTCGCCCGCCTTCCTAACATTCCGGTGGAATCCTGTCCACGAATGGCTTCCCTGCCACGTCAATGCCGCGCATGCGTTTTATGAAAGCTGATGATGTCCCCGCGTTTTTCCGCCTGCGTAGCGGCCATGACCACGGCGCTCGTGACGGGCTTGCTTCTTCCGAACCTTGCCTCGGCGCAGCCTCCAATCTATCAGGGGCAGCAGGGCGAACGCGCGGGTTCGTCCGTGCAGGAGCAAATGCCTCCAGCTCGCGACCACCCAAACAGCAGCAGCGTCAGGCGGACAAAGCGCGCCCGTCAGCCGGTGCAGATTCCGACCGGAGCGGCCAACGCGCAACAGCCGTGCGCGGGACGCAAAGATGTGCTCGGCACGTCGCGCACGATCGGTATCGGCGCGCCAAACGGCCTTGAAGTCGGACTCAAGACCTATCCCAAAACACTAAAGCTCGAAGATCACGAGGTCGTTCTGACCTTCGACGACGGTCCGCTGCCCGAGACGACCGGCAAAGTCCTCGACGCACTGAAAGCGCAATGCGTCAAAGCGACTTTCTTCCTCATCGGGCAACACGCGGCCGCGAACCCGCAGCTCGTGAAAAGGCAGATCCGCGAGGGGCACAGCGTCGGTCATCATACCTGGTCGCATCCCTCCATCACGATGCGCGGTCTGTCCGATGAAGCCGCGCGCGCCGACATCCTGAAAGGCATCGCCGCCGATGAGCGCGCCGGCTATCCCGATCCTGCATCTCCCGGGACGCCGCACGTTCCGTTCTTCCGTTTCCCCGGGTTTGCCGACACGAAGCCGCTGCTGTCCTGGCTTGCATCGCAGAAAATAGCGGTGTTCGGCGCCGATCTCTGGGCGTCCGACTGGCTCGACATGACGCCGGACGCCGAACTGAAGCTGATCATGTCGCGGCTCGACGAGGCAAAACGCGGCATCGTTCTGTTCCACGACAGCCGCCCCTCGACGGCGGCGATGATGCCGGAATTCTTGCGCGAGCTGAAAGCGCGGAACTATCGCGTGGTTCACATCGAGCCGGGCGAGACGGCGCCGGAGCTCGAGGACGCAAAGCCCGGCTGGACGTCGGAGACGGAAGCAACCGTCGGCCGCGTCATGTCGAAGCTGCTGGCGCGAGCGAAGCTTGAATCAGCGGGCCGCAAAAACCCCGACGTTCAGCCGTGAGCAGCTTGATGGACGAGAGCGGCCGGAGGCCGCGTTCTTTATGAAATGCATCGTGCACTCCGCAGAAGGGAGGCTTGTAGCACCGCATTGGGCGTAACGAATCGGAAAAGTCGGGAAAGGATCTAACGCTTGGCGAAGAGCTCGTCGCCGCAAAGACCCCCGTGGCGCGAACGGCAAATGCGTTCCTTGTCGAACCGTGCGCTTGGGCATATTGTGCGCCACAACTTCAGGGGGAAATGGCGATGGCTCGGTCAGCGACAAAGGGAGCAAAGAAAAGGCGACCTCAGCGTGGGCAGGTTCCTGCGCGCCCTCGTTCAAAGCGCGCTGCTGCCGGCGCCCAGAGGGCGGCAAGGATGCCGGCTGGGGGCTCCGAGAGCATTGCAACTCGCACCCCATTCTCCATGTCCGACGCCGAGGTCGAACGTGCGCTGCGCACCGGCGACCAACTTGGTATGCTGGAAGACTTGTTCGGCGCCCCAGCCCTCGACGAGCTGCGCCGGCTTTCACGTGACGCCGAAGCGACCGGAGTACGGGGTGGCGACCGCGTCCTCATTCTGCCCGGGATCATGGGTTCTAAGCTTGGTTTTCCGGGTCCTCTCATTTTCAATGACACGATCTGGGTGGACCCCGCGGCCATCGCTTTAGGCCGGCTCAGCGAACTTGAGCTCCAGCGCAGAGCCGGTACTATCAGTGCGCTCGGCGTGATCTTGTTTGCTTATCTCGCTCTCAAACTGAGACTGCGCATCAGGGGACATGCGGCCGAGTTCTTCCCGTTTGACTGGCGGCTTTCGCTTGATCAGCTTGGGCGGCAACTTACCAAGCAGCTCAGCGACGGGAAGCGTACGCATCTTGTGTGCCATAGCATGGGTGGACTGGTGGCACGGGCGATGCTCGCGAATGGCGCACCGGCCAATCTGGGGCGCTTGATTACAGTTGGTACGCCGCACAACGGCTCTTATTCGCCTGTGCAGGCATTTCGTGGCGTCTACTCAATCGTGCGCAAGCTCGCTGCGCTCGATCTAAGCCACGATCAGACCGACTTGGCCAAGATTTTCGGGACGTTCCCGGGCCTGCTGCAGATGATTCCGTCGCCGAAGTTGCGGCCCAATCCCAACCTCTTCGATCCCGGCGCTTGGCCCCGGCAGGGCGCACGGCCAGATGACCGGATGTTGAAGGCGGCACTTAGCGTACAGGAAGGCCTCCCTGATCTTGGCACAGTCAAGTTGCCGCCGCTGGACAATCGTATAGTTCTCATTGTCGGCAGAGGATCGGAGACCGTTGTTGGCGCACGTCTCCAGAGCGGCAACGACGAGTTTGTCTACGATCTGTCGCCGGACGGGGATGGCACCGTGCCAGTCGACCTTGCTGTTGTACCAGGCCTGCCGACCTACGTGACAGCGGCGAGCCACGGCGGAATGCCAAACGACGCCAACCTGGCTCAGGCCCTCGACAACATAATCACGACCGGGACGACCAAACTACTGCCAACCCTTGAAGCGTCGGCTGCAGCGCAGCGCGGGAGCGCCTCGACTCGCAGCATATCCGACAGCGAGCTGAGCGCGCTTGGTCCGCTCCCGGATTCCGTTCGCGGCGGCATGAGTGTGCGCGACCAGCGAGAGCTTCTGACCGAGGTCGCCGCTCCTCCAACGCAGCGGGATTTAACGCTGCCGCAGCCGAGGGACGGCGTGCCTAGCCTCACGACGGGCGCCACCGCCATGCCGACTCCCGGTGCGCCTCCTTCCGCCACCGCGGCGTCCAGCCGCGGCTTGGTGGTTGGCCGGCGGCAGCAGCAGCGATTGGAGCTCACGTTAGCCCACGGAAGCATCACTGAGGCGGACGCAGACGCTTACGTCCTGGGTGCTTTTCGTGGCGTCGCGCCGGCGGGTGCTGCGGCTGCAGTAGACGCCGCGCTGATTCCCCCAGGTGGTACGGGCGGACCGATTTCCGAGTTGATAGCGCGTCGCATGATTTCAGGTGGCGTCGGTGAGATCACCGCATTGCCGGTCAACCGGACCCGACGCGTGCGGGCAGACGCGATCTTGCTCGCCGGGCTGGGTAATATCGGCGAATATACCGACTCGGTGCTCGAAGCTGTCGGCGAGAGCATCATGCGCACCGCCTTGCTCTCACGCTTCGAGGATTTTGCGGTAGTACCGATCGGCGCATCGGCGGGCACACCGTCCAGGGTCGCTGTGCAGCACCTTGTCCAGGGGTTCATGAAGGTTCTACGCGGCGCCGAAGGCATCGCTCGGCTGCGCGGCTTTACTATTTGCGAGACGGATGATGACCGCTATCGCGAGATTGGCGACACGTTGTATCAGCTCCTGCGTACCTCGCTTTTCGATGATGTCGAGATCACCCTCACGACAAGGATATTGGAGGCGCCGGCGGTGCGGGTTGGGGCGCCATCTGTATTGGCGAGCGGTCCAGATCCAGTCTACCTCCTCGTGCAGCAGGAGCTTGACGGGTCGGAAAGAGCCCATGTCGTTGGGACCGTGCTGACGGCGGGCGGTAAGGCCTCGATCATCAAGCTTTCCCACGAACTCGATGTGGCGCGGCTGGAGAACTTGCTCGCCAAAATCCGCCAAGGTTCTCAAGGGATCGGCAACATGGCTAAATTCGGCTCGGAGCTGAGCCAGATCGCCCTCCCGCCGGACTTGCTGACCGTGTTGGCGCGTGAGACGACGGGGAAGACGCCTGCGCCGCTTGTCGTAGTTCACGACGCGGCGATGTCGCGCGTACCCTGGGAAGCGCTCCATCTTAAGGTGGGCGAAGTCCCGGTCGCTCCGGCCCTGCTTGGCGGTCTCAGTCACCGCTACAACGGTGGCATGCTTTCGGTTGCTAAGTGGATGGAGGAGCGGGTGCAAAGTCCGGACCTGAGCGTGCTCCTTGTCGTCGATCCGACCGAAAACCTTGAAGGCGCACGTAGGGAAGGAGACCGCGTCAGAACTCTGATAGAACAAAAGCTTCCCCGCGCAACCCTGAAAGAGTTGCGCGGCCCAGAGGCGCGCCGCAGCGAATTACTCGCATGCTTCGGCACGGGGAATTACGACGTAGTGCATTATGCCGGCCATGCCTACTTCGATGTAGCCAATCGTTCCCGGAGCGGTATCCTTTGCTATGGCAACGAGGTACTCTCCGGTGCCGATCTGGCGTCGCTCACGCGCCTGCCAACTCTCGTCGTGTTCAACGGATGCGAGTCGGCGCGCGTCCGGCGGGTTATAAGTCCGGGTGAGGATAAGGTCGTCCAAGAAGAAGCGAACGAGTTTGTGGGCGGCACGGTCAGCTTCGCGGAAGCATTTCTCGCCGGCGGCGTAGCGAATTATGTCGGGACATATTGGCCGGTCGGCGATGCCGCGGCGTCGAGTTTCGCCGAGACGTTCTATGGAGAACTCCTCGTTGGAAAACCGATCAGCGAGGCTTTGCTAAACGCGCGACTCGCTGTCAGCAGACTGCAAACTGGGGGTGCCGACTGGGCCGACTATGTCTTCTATGGCGATCCGCGCTTCGTTCTGAAGGCCGCACGCGGAAATCAAACAACAGCACAGGGAAGGAATTCTGCCTCGGGGGCGAACGCCGCAGCCTGAGTTCAGTTGTTACTGCGGCTACATCTACATCTTTGCGGAGCGCTCACTATGCGTCTGCTCCGCAAACGTGTCGGGGGCGCGGCGTCACGACGCTTGCGCGTGCTGGCACCAATCGCAAATTCGCGCCTAGCGCTACCGGATCGGCAACTCACAAGTTTCATGGTGCCCAGGAGAGGACTCGAACCTCCACGACTTGCATCACTGGTACCTGAAACCAGCGCGTCTACCAATTCCGCCACCTGGGCCCGGGCGTCTCTTACGAAGCGACGCGCCCCCTTGTCAACGAAGCCGGAAGGCTCGCATATCCCGGTGAAATCGGCGAAATTGCGGGCATGAGCTTTCCACGATTGCGGGTCGGGACCCGCGGTTCTCCCCTGGCGCTGGCGCAGACGCACCAGGTGCGCGCCAAGCTCGCGCATGCGCACCGCGTCTCCGAGGAGGCGATCTCCGTCTGCGTGATCCGCACGACCGGCGATGCGATCCAGGACCGCCCGTTGAGCGAAGCCGGCGGCAAGGGCCTGTTCACGAAAGAACTCGATCTCGCGCTCTTAAATGACGAGATCGATCTTGCGGTTCATTCCGGAAAGGATATCCCGACGCTCATCCCCGAGGATCTTGCGATCCCCGGCTTTCTCGAACGCGAAGACGTGCGCGATTGCTTCATCTCCAAGATCGCAAAAAACCTCGCAGACCTGCCGCACGGCGCGCGCCTCGGCACCGCGTCGCTCAGGCGTGCGGCGCAGGTCAAGCATATTCGCCGGGATGTCGCGACGCCGCTTCTGCGCGGCAATGTGGAGACGCGGCTGCGCAAGCTCGAAGCGGGCGAGGTCGACGCAACACTGCTTGCGCTCGCCGGATTGAAGCGGCTCGGATTGCAAGACAAAGCGACATCGATTCTGTCGACGCGCGATTTTTTGCCGGCGCCCGGACAAGGCGCGATCGGCATCATGATCCGTCCCGACGATCCGTCGACGCAGGACTGCATCGCGCCCATCCTGCATGAGCCGACGAGTCTCGCGGTTACGGCCGAGCGCGCGTTTCTGGCGACGCTGGATGGATCATGCCGCACGTCGATCGCGTGCCTCGCCGAAATTGCCAATGGACAGCTGTCGCTGCGCGGCATGGTGCTGCGCCCGGACGGATCGGAAATTTTCGAGGTGCAGCGATCGGGTGTTGCTGCAGACGCAATCGCGATTGGCGAGAATGCCGGCCGCGAACTTCTGACGCGACTGCCGGCCGGCGTGCTCGCGGCGTGAGCCACATCTCCGGACGCGTGGAGCAAAGCGGAATGCGATCCGGGATCCAGGTGCGGCGCGCGTCACTGTGGCAAGCGATTGAGCAATGCGTGTCCTTCTGACGCGCGCCAAGGAGGATGCGGCGCGAAGCGCGGCGAGGCTTGCGGCGCTCGGACATGAAAGCATCGTCTCGCCGGTGATCGAGATTATCGGCGTGCCGGCAAAACTGCCGGCGCAACAATTCGACGCAATTGTTGCGACAAGCGCGCATGCTTTCGCGGCTGTGCATGTCCGGGAGCTTTCGAACACGCCATTGTATGTTGTCGGCGAACGCACGCGCGAGGCGGCGCAAGCGGTGGGTTGGATCGCGGCAATTCACGTTGGCGAGGATGCCAAAGGGCTTGTTGAAGTAATGCGCCGAGACTCGTCTCTACCCCGGCACGTGCTTTATCTAGCCGGTCGCGACCGCAAGCCGGATATCGAAACTGCCGCGCAAGATGTAGGGCTCGATCTCAACGTGATCGAGACTTATGCCGCCCGCGGAACGTCATCGCTCGACGACGAAACCAAACGCGCGTTACGAGCCGGCGCGCTCGATGCCGTCCTGCACTATTCCCGCCGCAGTGCCGAACTCTTCATTGCTTTGGCGCAGCGTGCCGAAGTTTGGCCGATCGCGGAAAAAGTCCCGCATTTTGCTTTGTCAACCGATGTCGCTGAACCCCTGACGGCGGCCGGCGCTCGGACGCAGGTTGCCGCACGCCCGGATGAGGATCATCTGCTCGCGCTTTTGACGCGGGCGCACCGGCAATAGACGCCGGACTGTCCCTGTTCCCCCATCCGTGGCACACCGCGTGCTAATGAATGCCGAGTCTCGCCCCGTCGCGGCCCGCCCGCAAAGCGCCCGCGCGCCGGCGGTGCGGCGGCTGATCCTCGCCGATTTCCGCTCCTACCCGGCGCTCGATGTCGCGCTCGACGCGCACATGGTCGTGCTCACCGGCGAGAACGGCGCCGGCAAGACCAACGTCCTCGAGGCACTTTCCCTGCTCGCGCCCGGCCGCGGCCTGCGCCGCGCCGAACTCGCCGATTGCGCCCGGATCGGCGGGCGTGGCGGCTTCGCGGTTTCGGTGGAGATCGAGGCTGAGGGCGATCGCGTCCAGCTCGGCGTCGGCCTCGACCCGCCCGCCGCCGACGACGACGACAAGCAGGCCCGGCGCTTCCGCATCAACCGCATGCCTGCGCCCTCCGGCCGCGCGCTTGCCGATCATCTGCGCTCCGTCTGGCTGACGCCGGCGATGGACCAGCTCTTTACCGGCCCGGCGGGCGATCGCAGAAAGTTCTTGGACAGATTAGTGCTGGCGGTCGATCCCGACCACGGCGCGCGCGCCAACGCGCTCGACCGGGCGTTGCGCAACCGCAACCGCCTCCTCGAAGGGGGCGTCGCGGACCGGCGCTGGATCGAGGCCACGGAGCACGAGGTCGCTGAACTTGCGGTTGCAGTCGCCGCGGCCCGCCACGATATCGTCGCCCGGCTCGCCGCCCTGATCGCCGCGGACAAGGCCGACGACAAGCTGTTTCCGTGGGCCGAGATCGCGCTCGATGGCGAGATCGAGGCGCTCGTCGCGCAGATGCCGGCGCTCGCCGCCGAGGACCGCTACCGCGCGATGCTCGCCGACAATCGCGGCCGCGACGCCGCCGCCGGCCGCACCCTCATCGGCCCGCATACGAGCGACCTCGTTGTCCGCCATGGCCCGAAGCAGCTCGAGGCGCGCCAATGCTCGACCGGCGAGCAGAAGGCCCTGCTCACCGGCCTCGTTCTCGCTCATGCGCATCTTGTCGCGGCCGCAAGTGGCATCGCCCCGATCGTGCTCCTTGACGAGATCGCCGCGCATTTCGATCCGAAGCGCCGCGCCGGGCTCTTCGACGAGCTCGCGGCCATCGGCGGCCAGGTCTGGATGACCGGCGCCGATGATGCCGCCTTTACCGAGCTCGCCCACCGGGCGCAAATCCTGCGCGTCACGCCGGGGCGCATTTCGAGCGCAAATTAGCGCAAATCCAGCTCTCAAAAACCGGCCTCGGCAGCCCTATATTAGCCTCATGATTTCCGGCGCTTTTCGCCCCGGGAAATCCGTCTAAAAACAGTGCTTCTCGGGGTGCAATCCGCAATCCTTTTCGGCTAGAATATCGCCTCGAATCGAGGCTGCGGCCGACCCTCCTTTTCAGACTGTTCAAAAGCAACATGGCCGAACCCGCGCGCATCCTTCCCGTCGATACTTCATCCGAAAGCTACGGCGCCGAGCAGATCAAGGTGCTGCGCGGCCTCGACGCCGTGCGCAAGCGCCCGGGCATGTATATTGGCGACACCGATGACGGCTCGGGCCTGCATCACATGGTCTACGAGGTCGTCGACAACGCGATCGACGAGACGCTCGCGGGACACGCGACACTCATTCAAGTCACGCTAAATCCTGACGGCTCCGTCTCCGTCTCCGACAACGGCCGCGGCATCCCGACCGACATCCATGCGGAGGAAGGCGTGTCGGCCGCCGAAGTCATCATGACGCAGCTCCATGCCGGCGGGAAATTCGACCAGAATTCCTACAAAGTCTCCGGCGGCCTGCACGGCGTCGGCGTCTCCGTCGTCAACGCGCTCTCCTCCTGGCTTAAGCTGCGCATCTGGCGCGACGCCAAGGAGCACCTCATCGAATTCGCACATGGCGACGCGGTGTCGCCGCTCCTCGTCACCGGCGAGGCGCCGATCGAGGACGGGCGGCCGAAGCGCGGCACCGAAGTCACCTTCATGCCGAGCCCGCAGACTTTCACGATGGTCGAGTTCGATGCCAAGACCATCGAACATCGCCTGCGCGAGCTCGCCTTCCTCAATTCCGGCGTGCGCATAATCCTGACCGACGCACGCCATGCCGAAATAAAACGCGACGAGCTGCATTACGAAGGCGGCGTCGAAGCCTTCGTGCGTTATCTCGACCGCACCAAGCAGCCGCTGATCGGAACGCCGATCGTCGTGCGCGGCGATCGCGACGGCATCAATGTCGAAGTCGCTTTGTGGTGGAACGATTC
>JAXDNH010000068.1:0-15044 GCA_034669525.1 Methylobacteriaceae bacterium
ATCAAGCTGACGATCGTGCAGGATCGCACGCAGACAATCCGCGCCTCGATCCGCGACGTGCAGTTCACGCTGATTGTGTCGGTCGCCCTCGTCGTGCTCGTCGTGCTGCTCTTCCTGCGCACTTGGCAGGCGACGGTGATCGCCGGTGTCGCGCTGCCGCTGTCGCTGATCGCGACATTCGGCGTCATGTATTTCTGCGGCTTCAGCCTCGACAATCTTTCACTGATGGCGCTGACGATCGGCACCGGTTTCGTCGTCGACGATGCGATCGTCATGATCGAGAACATTCATCGCCATATCGAGGACGGCGAAGATCCCTTCACCGCCGCATTAGAGGGCGCACGCGAGATCGGCTTTACCGTGATCTCGCTGACATTCTCGCTCATCGCAGTTTTCATCCCGCTGCTCTTCATGACGGGCATTGTCGGGCGAATGTTTCGCGAATTTGCGCTGACCTTGACGATCGCGGTCGTCACGTCGGCCATCGTTTCGCTGACGCTCTCGCCGATGATGTGCGCGCGACTATTACGTCGCCGCGACACAAGGCGCGCTACGCGCTTATCCGGCGCCGGACGCGCGCTCGATTATGTGCTCGGCCGCTATCGCGTGAGCCTCGAATGGGTCCTGGCGCACCAGACGCTGATGCTGCTCGTCACATTCGGCACGCTCGCGGCGACCCTCTATCTCTATGTGACCATTCCGAAAGGCTTTCTGCCGCCGCAGGATACGGGACTGCTCGTCGCCACCACCTCTGCGGAGCCGACCGTCTCCTTCACTGAGATGACGCGGCTGCAGAATATCCTCGGCGAACGAGTTCGCCGCGATCCGGACGTCGCAAGCGTGATCTCGGTTGTCGGAGTGGGCGCGCTCAATGCGACGCCAAATGCGGGCCGGATCGCGATCACGCTGAAACCCCGGGATTCAGGCCGCGCGGACGCCCAGGAGATTCTGAAGCGCCTGCAAGCCGATGCCGCCGATGTTCCACAGATCGGCGCAACATTCCAGAGCGTGCAGGACATCCAGATCACGACGCGTGCGAGCCGCGCCCAATATCAGTACACGCTAACCGGGACGGACCAGAACGAGGTGTCGCAATGGGCCGACAGTCTGGCCGAAGAACTTCGTCGCTCCCCTGCTCTCAGGAATGTCGCGTCGGAAGCCGAGCAGGGCGGACTTCGGCTGCAGCTGGCGGTCGACCGGGAGAAGGCCGGCACGCTCGGCGTGACGATGCAGGCCGTCAACGATGCGCTGTACGATGCGTTCGGCCAGCGGCAGGTCTCGACAATCTATGCGCAGGCGAACCAATATCGAGTCATCCTGGAAGCCTCGCCGAAATACCAACAAAACACGGCAGGTTTGTCCAAGCTCTATGTCGGCTCGATCTATGGCACCCAGGTGCCGCTCGCGACGTTCGCACGTTTCGATAATACGACTGCACCGCTATCCATCGGTCATCAGGAGCAGTTTCCGGCGGTGACGATCAGTTTCGATCTCGCTGACGGCGCAGCGCTCAGCGATGCAGTTGCGGCAGTCGCGCAGGCCGAGCGCGCGACTGGAATGCCCGGCTCGGTCACCGGCAGCTATTCTGGCGATGCCGCCGAGTTTTCCCGTTCGCTGAAAGGCGAGCCGTGGCTGATCCTCGCCGCTGTTGTCACGATCTACATCGTTCTCGGCGTACTTTATGAAAGCGCCATTCATCCAATCACAATTCTTTCCACCCTTCCCTCCGCCGGCGTCGGCGCACTGCTCGCGCTCATGTTCTTCCGCATGGATTTGTCGCTGATCGCGCTCATCGGCATCATTCTGCTCATGGGCATCGTCAAAAAGAACGCGATCATGATGATCGACTTCGCGCTTGATGCGGAGCGAACGCGCGGGCTGCCGCCGGACGAGGCTATCCTCGAAGCCTCACTCCTGCGCTTTCGCCCGATTATGATGACGACGCTCGCCGCTTTGTTTGGCGCACTGCCGCTGGCACTCGGCCACGGTACGGGCTCAGAGCTGCGCATCCCGCTCGGGATCACGATCATCGGCGGGCTTTTGCTGAGTCAGCTTGTCACGCTCTACACGACACCGGTGATTTATCTCTTACTCGAGCGCATCAGAACTCGCGTTTCCGGTCCACGCCCACGCGAACTTCTCGGAGATGAAGAGCGGCCGATCACGCGCGAGGCGGCGGAATGAATTTTTCTGACGTCTTCATCCGCCGCCCGGTTGGAACGATCCTTATCTCGATCGGCATTCTGCTTGTCGGGATCGTCGCGTATCGGCTGCTGCCGGTCGCGAGCCTTCCCTCCGTCGACATCCCGACGATCCGTGTCAGCGCGTCGCGTCCAGGCGCCGATCCGGCAACGATGGCGAAGAGCGTCGCGGCACCGCTCGAGCGACGTCTCGGCGAGATTTCCGGCGTAACCGAGATTACGTCGGTGAGCTCGCTTGGCACCTCGATGATCACGGTGCAGTTCGATCTGTCGCGCAATGCGGACGGCGCGGCGCGCGACGTGCAGGCCGCGCTCAACGCCGCCGCGACCGATCTTCCCTCCGATCTGCCGACGTTGCCCATCTTCAAAAAGACCAATCCTGCTGCCGCACCAATTCTTGTCCTCGCTCTCACCTCGGACACGGTCGGTGCGAGCGCAATCTATGATGCGGCCGATACCGTGCTGGCGCAGCGTCTCTCGCAGGTCGACGGCGTCGCTGAAGTCAGCGTCAACGGTGCCGATCAGCCGGCAATGCGCATCCGCGCCGACCCGCAGCGCCTCGCGGCGATGGGCGTCAGCCTCGAAGACATCCGCAACACGGTCGCCAACGCGAATTCGCTGGCACCGCTCGGCCTCATTGACAACGACGATCGCGCCCACACGCTCGGCGCCAACGGCCAGCTGACGAAGCCGGAGGATTTTGCCAATCTCATCGTGCGGAATTCGAACGGCGCGAATGTACGGCTCTCGTCCGTGGCGGATATCCAGAGGGGTGTGCGCAATACGCGCTCCTCCGCGACGTTCAACGGCAAGCCTTCGGTCCTGCTTGTCGTCACAAAGCAAGCCGGCTCGAATGTGATCGAGACGGTCGATCGCATCTATGCGCTTCTGCCGGAATTGAAGCGCTGGATTCCGGCGGGCATCAATGTCGACGTCCTCACCGATCGTACGAAGACGATCCGCGCCAGCGTCGCCGAATTGCAGCTGACCCTCGCGGTCACCATCGTGCTGGTTATGCTTGTGGTCTATGCTTTTCTGCGCCGCACGCCGCCGACGCTGGCCGCGGGCGTGACCGTTCCGCTGTCGCTCGCTGGCACTGCCGCGGCGATGTGGTGCGTCGGCTTCTCCATCGACAACATTTCCCTGATGGCGCTCGTCATTTCCGTTGGTTTCGTGGTCGACGATGCGATCGTCATGATCGAGAATGTGTTTCGCAACATCGAAGCGGGCATGACGCCTTGGCAGGCGGCGCGCGCCGGCTCGCGGCAGATCGGCTTCACCGTATTTGCGATCTCGCTGTCGCTTGTCGCGGCGTTCACGCCGCTCCTGTTCATGGGCGGCCTTGTCGGCCGGCTGTTCCGCGAATTCTCAGTAACTCTCGCTTTCGCGATCGCAATTTCGACCTTCGTCTCGCTGACGATTACACCAATGATCTGCGCGCACTTCGTCAAGCACGACACGCGCGTGACGTGGCTTGACCGGATAGTCGAAGGCGCGCTCAGTCGTGTGATCGCAGCTTATGCGGCGAGTCTCGAAATTGTTCTGCGCCGCCGCAACTGGACGCTTCTGGTCGCGCTCGCGACAATCGCGGCAACCGTCGTGCTTTTCATCAAAACACCAAAGGGATTTTTCCCGCAGGATGATACCGGCTTCATCTTCGGAATGACCGAGGCTGCGAGCGACATCTCGTTTCCGGCGATGGCGAAACTGCAGCTGCGCGCCGCCGATATTGTGCGAGCCGATCCCGCGGTGGCGAGTGTCGGCTCGTCGGTCGGTTCCTCCGGCTTCAATGCGTCCGTGAACCAGGGGCGGCTGTTCATCAGCGTCAAGCCTATAGGTGAGCGCGATAACCTGCCGATTATCCGTGTTGTCGATCGACTCCGGCAAAAGCTCAGTCACGTCGCCGGCATTAGTACATTCCTCTTCCCTACCGCCGATCTGCGCATCGGTGGCCGTCAGAGCAAGGCGCAATACCAATTCACGCTTTGGGATCAGGATTTCGATGAACTCACCCGCAATGTGCCACCGATACTCGAAAAAATCCGGCAAATCCCCGGTCTACGGGATGTGTCGACCGACCGTGAATCGAACGGGCTTGAGGCAAACGTCGTGGTGGATCGCGCCGCGGCGTCACGGCTCGGCGTGCAGGTGCAGGCGATCGACGACACGCTGAACGATGCCTTCGCGCAGCGCCAGATCGCAACGGTGTATTCGCCGCGCAACCAGTACCGCATCGTGATCGAAATCGATCCGAGCTTACAGAAATCCCCGCGCGATCTCGATCAGGTCTATATCCCGAGCAATACGGGCGCGCAGGTGCCGCTGTCTGCCGTCAGCAGAGTGGAGACCCGCACTGCCGCTCTGGTGATCAACCACCAGGGACAATTTCCCTCGATCACGATCACCTACAATCTCGCGCCCGACATGATGCTCGCCGATGCGACGCAGGCGATCACTAATGTAATGGCCGCCATGCATCTGCCCGACGGGTTGCAGGCCGACTTCGCCGGCGATGCGCGCGCCTTTCAGGCAAGTGCGGGCGCGCAGCCCTTGCTGATCCTCGGTGCCCTTGTCGCCGTCTACATCGTGCTCGGCGTGCTCTACGAGAGTCTCGCGCATCCCTTGACGATCATCTCGACGCTGCCCTCGGCCGGTCTCGGCGCCCTTCTCGCGCTGCAATGGACGCACACCGAATTGTCGATCATCGCTTTCATCGGCATCATTCTCCTGATCGGCATCGTCAAGAAGAACGGCATCATGCTGGTCGACTTCGCTCTCGACGCGGAGCGCAGACGCGGCGCACCCCCGCTCGAGGCGATCCGCGAGGCTTGCCTCGAACGGTTCCGCCCAATCCTGATGACGACGCTCGCCGCGTTTTTCGGCGCCATGCCGCTGATCATAGCTTCGGGGCCGGGCTCGGATCTCCGGCGCCCGCTCGGCATCACCATTGCCGGCGGGCTTGTCGTCTCGCAGGTGCTGACGCTTTACACCACGCCGGTCATTTATCTCTTGCTCGATAAGCTGCACAACCGGCGCCGGCGGGTCCGCGAGCCGGTTCCTGCGGCCGCAGGCGCGGCGGCGTGAGCTTCTCACGCGCTCTCACGGCGTTGTGAAATTCTTTTCGCCCGATTCGCCTATATAAGGCGTGTGCTTACTCGAGGAGTTTTGGCTTGACTGCCCTGTGGCGCGACAGAACCGGCGCATTTTCCTGGCTCCGCACCGCGGCGCTGATCGCTGCTGTGCTCCCGGCTCTGTGGCTCATCGAGCGCACGCTGACGAATGATCTCGGCTCGCGGCCGATCAATGAAGCGCTCCACTTCACCGGCACATGGACGATCCGCTTTCTGATCGCGACGCTCGCGGTGACGCCGCTGCGCGTCCTCGGACGCTGGCCGAAACTGATCGGCATCCGCCGCTATCTTGGACTGACGACGTTCGCTTACGCGGCGCTGCATTTCTCGCTGTACATCGCTAGCCAGAGCTTCGATCTCATTCACGTCGCGGCGGAAATCGCGCTGCGCTACTATCTTCTCATCGGCTTTACCGCCTTGGTCGGCCTCTGCATTCTCGCTGCGACCTCGACCGACGCTTCGATCAAGCGTCTGGGTGCGCAGCGCTGGACGAAGCTGCACAAGGTCATCTTCATGCTGACGCCGCTCGCCGTCCTGCACTCCTTCCTGCAGTCGAAGATCGATGTCACCGACGCGACGATCATCGCCGCGTTCGCCGTCCTCCTAATCGCGCTACGTCTCCTGAAGCGCTACGGCAATGCCGAGAACCCGCTCGCCGTCGCAGCTGTTGCGCTCGCCGTCGCCGCTGCCACCGCGCTGATCGAGGCCGGATGGTTTGCGGCGCTGACCGGCGTCGATCCGCGGCTCGTGCTTGAAGCCGATCTCGACATCACGATGGCGCGCCCGGTCTGGTACGCGCTCGCGGCTGGTCTTTTGCTCACGCTCATCGCTGTGATCCGCCGCAATGCGCGCCGCAAAGTTGGCGAGCGCCGCTCGGCAAGAATGCAGCCGGCATAGAGCGCCGCCGCTTCCCAAGCCGCATCCATTCACCTAATTATGAGCGCCTCACGTCACCCGAAACGCGAGGCGTTTCCCATGTCATTCGTTTTCCCGATCGCCACGCCGAGCGTTGCCGTCGTCGGCGAGTCAGCGCGTTTTCCCGTGCGGCGCATCTTCTGTGTCGGCCGCAACTACGCAGCGCATGCGCGCGAGATGGGCAAGGACCCCGACAAGGAGCCGCCGTTTTTCTTCACCAAACCCGCCGACGCCGTGGTCGAGAGCGGCGCAACAATCCCCTATCCGCCCGAGACCAAGAACCTGCACTATGAGATGGAGCTCGTTCTAGCGATCGGACGCGAGGGCGCCAACATCCCGCCCGAGCGCGCCTTCGACTACGTCTGGGGCTATTGCTGCGGCATCGATCTGACCCGCCGGGACCTGCAGGGTCAGGCGAAAGACGCGGGCCGCCCCTGGGATTGGGGCAAAGCCTTCGACCAGTCGGCGCCGGTATCGGCAATCCACAAAGCCTCCGAGGTCGGGCGCGTTGACAACGGCCGCATCTGGCTCGCCGTCAATGGAAAGACGAAGCAGGAGTCCGATCTGTCGCTGATGATCTGGCCGATCCCGGACATCATCGCGTTCCTGTCACGCTCGATGAAGATCATGCCGGGCGACCTCGTCATGACCGGCACACCGGAGGGCGTCGGGCCGGTCGTGCCTGCGGATCGCATCACCGGCGGCATCGACAAGCTCGGCGAGATCGCGATCACCATAGCCCCGGCTGAAGCCGGCGTCTCGGGTATAGCGGCGGAGTAGCGGCTCCGGCGGGAACGCGAGCTGTCCTGACGTGCGATTCCGCACAGGCGGGCGCGGCAAGGCTAGAGTATTGCTCCGCTTCGGAACCTTTGCTTTTGCGAGCGCTCGCCTAAATGAGAAAAGCGCTTGCGGTGCAGCGGCCATACCACTGCATGATCGGAGGAAATCGTGGGATTGAACCATTTGGATAAAGGACCGAAGGCATTTGCCCGGCGCCTGGTTGTCGCCGGTGCGGCATCGATGGCCCTCGTTGCTCTCGCGCCTCCAACGCTCGCGCAGCGTGCCGATTCAAGCTTCGGCCAATTTGTCGGTTCGTGGGCCGGGACCGGTACCATCTCCACGACGAGCGGCAGCGAGCGCATCCGCTGCCGGGTGAGCTATGCGCTCACGGGTGCCAACGCCGTGCATCAGGATCTTCGCTGCGCCAGCGACAGCTACAATTTCCAGGTATCAAGCAACATCGTGAACCAGGGCGGCGCACTTTCCGGGACTTGGAGCGAAGTTACCCGTCAGGTTTCGGGGAATGTCTCCGGCCGCCTGAGCGGCGGAGATATCCAAGTTTCGGTCAGCGGCCCGGCTTTCTCGGCGGGTCTGTCGATTGCCACGAGCGGCAACAGGCAATCGGTGACAATCCGCCCGAGCGGCGGAGACATCAGGGATGTCTCGGTAAACCTGATGCGGAGCAGATAAACGACGGGATTCGACAAGAGGGGGAATTCACCCGCCTCGTGCATTGGCATCGGCCGGCGGCTCCGCCTTTTCAGACGTCGTCGAGGGCGAGCGCGGCTCGGCAGCTGGGGGAGGCGCTGAAGCAGGCTGCTGCGGGGGTTCCCTATCAGCGAGTTCCGCTGCCGTCTGGGAGGTTGGGCTCGCTGTTTTCGGCGCTCGGGATGTCTGATCAGAACTTGATTGAGTCGGGGGCGGTAAGTTTTCTTCGGGCGCTATATCGCTGAACAGATCGCGGACCGGCCGATCGACCACCGCAGCGAGCAGCTTCTGACTCGCCACGGGAACCGGCTCTTTTCCCGAAAGCCAGTCGTTGAGCGCTGTTTCCGACACATCGAGGCTTTTCGCCAGATGGGCCGGCGTTCGCTGGGTTTGTGCCACAGCCTCCCGTAACTCAGCGCGAGCCCAGCGAAGCGTTTCGTTGGTTCCACTGTCAAAGTACTTGCCGGCTTGGGCCTGCACACTGGCGATCGCCTTCTCCGACATCAGTCCCGAAATGATCGCCAGAAAAGAAACGAAATAAGGATTGATCGGCGTATCGCCGCCAAGCTTTGAAGCGTCGGCTACGATCGGCACGCCCGCTTTCGCGACAATGAAAATCACAAGAGCCGTTATCGCGCCGACGCTCAGCCGCAGAGCATATACCCCGACCGATTCTGCTTCTTTGCGTATGAAAAGCTGATGCGTCAGCTGCAAGCTGCTGCCCAAAATCCCCATCAGCACGACAAGGATAAGCGACATGATTTCGGGCGGCAGACGCAATATGGGTTTGATCAAGGGTGCGAGTCTGGGGCTCGACTGCAGCTCAAACAACGCATTCTCAATCCGCGCCCGCGTGGGCGGATCGATTGATTGAACTCCGAGTTGTCTCGCGAAAACATTATCCAGCGCCGCTTGGGCGGCGATCAGATTTTTCTGCGCGGCTTCCGCGTTCGCGGTCGCGTCCTGAGCTTGCCTGCGCACTTTTATGCGGTCTTCGTCGATCTTCTTGTATTCTTTGCTAAGTCTCTCCATCTCGATGATCTGATCTTTAAGGCCGGCTTCCTTTTTTATCAGGTTGTCTTTTTCGAGTTCGATCTGCTCGAGCCGTTCGACAGGACCCTGATCCTTCATCGCAGCCTCGAGATCGGGGTCGAGCTTTTTTAGGTGATTGACGAAGGGCCCGAGCTTGGCATCAAGTGCGGTTCGAGCAGGCCTATAGGTCAAGTCGAATTTCGCATTTAATGCGTCCGTTTCGTTCTTCTTTTCCTCGGCTGACACGAGGTTTTTCGATCGGCTGGTTATCTGCCCACGTAAGTCTCCCCACGGGGCTTGAAGGTCATAAAGTTTCCAGACGCTGAGGGTCACGCCAGAAAAAGTGATCGACGACATACGCGTTTGCGTCAACGTGCAAGCCAGAAAAAGGATCGCGACAAGGCCGAGCAAAACCGTGAAAGCAACGAGGAGGAAGCCTAAGCTCTTTTGCGCTACGCTCATTGGAGCGACGGCGTTGTCTCGGCCGTGCCGGGCGCCTTTTGAAGAAGATGTGGCAACGTTTGAGGATGGGGACATCGGCTAACGCAACACTTCTATCCGCGAGCTACTAATGACGAGGATCGCCAGTTTGCATCTTCAGACTAACATGGAGTTGTGATAACGCAAGCCGATCAAGAATGCTTACCGCCCGATCTTCGTCTCCGTTCCCGCTGTCAGGCGCGCGATATTCTCGCGATGCTTCCATAAGATGAGAAGCATCATTAACAGCGAAGCGATGGCGGGTTCGATCAACCCGAGTAATGCCAGCGCGATGACGCTTGCAGCCGCCCCTGCCATTCCCGCCGCCGACGAATAGCGTGTGGCAAACGCCACGGGGAGCCATACGATCGCAAAAGCGAGCGCTGCCGGCCAATAAAGTCCGATCATGCAGCCGACAAAGGTTGCCACGCCCTTGCCGCCGCGAAAGCCGAGCCACACAGGAAACATGTGGCCCAGTAACGCGCCGAAGGCCGCCGCCGTCGCGGGATAAAGCCCAAAACGCCACGCGATCAGCACGGCGACGGTACCCTTGAGCGCATCTAAGATGAGCGTTGCTGCGGCGAGATCCTTGCGCCCGGTGCGCAAAACGTTCGTCGCGCCGATATTGCCGGAGCCGATCGCGCGGATGTCGCTGGTGCCGGCAAGGCGCGTTAGCACGAGGCCGAACGGAATCGAGCCGAGCGCATAGCCGCCGATCAGCGCCAGCAGGATCGAAAAAAATTGCGTGGCCGACATCATGCCTCCTCGTGCACGATCTCGCCGGCAACGAGCGTGAGTTTAACGCGGCCCTGCAGGCGTGCCGCATCGAATGGCGTATTCTTGCAGCGCGAACGCAACGTCGCGGGATCGAGCACGAACGGCTCGTCAGGATCGAAGCGGATGATGTCGGCGGGCGCACCGCGTGTAAGGCGGCCCTGCGGTAGACCAAGGATTTCTGCGGGCCGCGTCGACATCGCGCGCAAAAGCTTCGGCAGCGCAAGATCGCCGGAATGGACGAGGCGCAAGCCCGCCGCAAGCATTGTCTCGAGGCCGACCGCGCCGTATTCCGCTTCGGCGAAAGGCAGACGCTTCGTCTCCACATCCTGGGGATTGTGATCGGAGACGATCGCATCGATGAGACCCGATGAGAGGGCCTCCACAAGCCTGACGCGTTCCTCTTCGTGCCGGAGCGGGGGCGCCAGTTTCAAAAAGGTGCGGTAATCACCGATGTCGCTCTCGTTCAGCGTCACGTGATTGATCGAGGTCGCGGCAGTGACGGATAGCCCGCGAGCTTTCGCTTCTTGAAGACGCTGCAGCGAGAGCGTCGTCGTGATCAGCGCCGCATGGTATCGTGCTTTGGTCAGTTCGACCAACCGCAGGTCCCGCTCGAGCATGATCGCCTCAGCTTCGCGTGGGATGCCGGCAAGGCCAAGACGCGAGGCAAACTCCCCCTCGTTCATCACACCTTCGCCAACGAGCTCGCGATCCTCGGTCGCATGCATGACCAGCGCATCGAAATCGCGCGCGTAAGTCAGCGCACGCCGGAACACCTGCGCGCTCGCCACCGACCGGGAACCATCGGTGAAAGCAACCGCGCCGGCAGCCTGCAGAAGCCCGATCTCGGCGATTTCCCTGCCGGCCAGCGCTTTCGTCAGCGCCGCGGCCGGCAGAACACGGACGCGGCCAGTGTCGCGCGCGCGGCGCAGCAGAAAATCCACGACAGCCGGATCGTCGATCGGCGGGTTGGTCGCGGGATTGGCAACAATTGTGGTAACGCCGCCCGCCGCGGCCGCGGCTGTGGCCGTGGCAATGGTCTCGCGGTGCTCGGCGCCGGGTTCGCCGACAAAAACGGAGAGGTCGACGAGGCCCGGAGCCACGACATCCCCGCCGCAATCGATGACGCGCACGCTTTCGGGCAGCACATCGGCGCGGACCGCCTCGCCAACGCCAGCGATCACCCCATCGGACACAAGCACACCGCCGCGCGTCTCAGTCAGCGCAGCCGGATCGACGAGACGCGCATTAACGAAGGCCAGCGGCGGGTGGGACATGGCGCGTGATTAACGCGCGAGCTTGGCGCTAGCAACCAAACCGCGAGAAAAAGCCAAGTCTCGACGGATTAAATGCTAAGCCTGCCGCGTTTCTGAGATTGGATAAACCAGACGTGAACGACCAAGCCACGAATCGTTCAGGCACAACCCGGTAAAGCCTGTGCAAACCGGAAAAGCGTTGGGAGTGGCGATGTTCAGCTACCATGCACGGCGGCGTAATCTGGCGCCGCGGCAGGCCGTCTACCGCGCTCTCTTTTGCGAGCCGGGCTCCCAGAGCTGCCAGCCGATCCATGTCAGCAAGGCCTATCTCGGCCATCTGCGTGGCAAGCGCTCACGTTCCGTGTCGGTCGAGGGCGACAAGCGAATTCTCGTCGATGCCGGACGCACGCGAACTGCCGCCCCGGTGAACGAGGCCGCGGCGAAGTTCCTCGCCCAGGCAGATCCCCGCGGCAAGCCGATCGTCGTGCACGGGCCGGCCTGGCTGCTCCTCGAAGAGGAGAGCTGGTTTTGCCTGTGGCATCGTCTGACCGACACCAACGATCTACGCGCCAAGGTCGAAGCGCTGGTGCGCGGCGACCACCTCGTCGAGACGGTGCGGTTTCCGGACAACGGCGACATCGCGGTTTGGCAGCGCTGGCTGTTCCGCAACGAGGAAGATTTCGCCGCCGCCGCCGGGCTGACCGGAATGCAGCCCTGCGAGGAAGTGGAATTGCCGAAGAACAGCGCCCTCGGCGGCTAGCCATTCGGCAGGTGCTGGGCGAGGGCTTCGAGCACCGCCATGCGCACAGCAACGCCCATCTCGACCTGCTCGCGGATCAGCGATTGCGCGCCATCGGCGACGATTGAATCGATCTCGACGCCGCGATTCATCGGTCCGGGATGCATGACGAGTGCATCGGACTTGGCCAGCGCGAGCTTCTCCTCGTCGAGGCCGTGGAAGCGGAAATATTCTTTGGTCGACGGCACGAAGGCGCCATTCATCCGCTCGCGCTGCAGACGCAGCATCATGATGATGTCGGCGCCGACAAGCGCCTTGCGCAGGTCGTGAAAGACTTGCACGCCGAGCCGCTCGATGCCGGTCGGCATCAGCGTTGACGGACCCGCAACGCGCACGCGCGCACCGAGCGCGAGCAAGAGCAGGATATTCGAGCGGGCGACGCGCGAATGCATGATGTCGCCGCAGATCGCGACGGTCAGCCCCTCGATTCGCCCCTTGTTGCGGCGGATGGTCAACGCGTCGAGGAGCGCCTGCGTCGGATGTTCATGCGCGCCATCGCCCGCATTGACCACGGCGCAATCGACCTTGCGGGCCAAGAGATGCACGGCGCCAGCCTGCGCATGCCGGACGACAATGATGTCGGGCCGCATCGCGTTCAGCGTGATCGCGGTATCGATCAGCGTCTCGCCCTTCTTCACGCTGGATGTCGCCACCGACATGTTCATGACATCGGCGCCGAGGCGTTTGCCCGCGAGCTCGAACGAGGATTGCGTGCGGGTTGAAGCCTCGAAGAAGAGGTTGATCTGCGTGCGCCCGCGCAAGGTCGTGCGCTTCTTTTCGATCTGCCGGGAGACTTCGATCGCCTCCTCCGAAAGGTCGAGCAGCGCGATTATGTCCTGCGGCGACAGGCCCTCGATGCCGAGAAGATGGCGGTGGGGAAAGAACGGCCGGGGTGCGGCGATCGCGGCGGCGAGCGGCATAAGAGGCCGGTGTAGGAGCTTGCGCCGCCCGGAGCAAGGGCGCGGGGTGAGCGCCCTCGATGCGAACCGATATTTTCCGTGCGCAAAAATGCGAAGGGCAGCCCTGGAGCTGCCCTTCGTTGATCGACTCTGAGAGGCTCTCAGTAATCCATGCCGCCCATGCCGCCCATACCGCCGCCGCCAGGCATGCCGCCGCCGGCCGCTTCCTTCTTCGGAGCTTCGGCGATCATCGCTTCGGTGGTGATGAGGAGGCCGGCGATCGACGCTGCGTCCTGCAGCGCGACGCGCACGACTTTGGCCGGATCGACGATGCCGGCACTCAGCATGTCGACGTAATCTTCGGTCTGGGCGTTGAAGCCGTAGGTCTCGGACTTGTTGCCGAGAATCTTGCCAACCACGATGGCCCCTTCGCTGCCCGAGTTCTCAGCGATCTGCCGGATCGGCGCCTCGATTGCCCTGAGCACGATATTGATTCCGGCTTGGACGTCGGGGTTGTCGTTGGTGAGCTTGCCGACCGCCGCCTTCGCGCGGAGCAGCGCGACGCCGCCACCGGGCACGATGCCTTCCTCGACCGCGGCGCGGGTGGCATGCAGCGCATCGTCGACGCGATCCTTCTTCTCCTTCACCTCCACCTCCGTCGAGCCGCCGACGCGGATGACCGCGACGCCGCCGGCGAGCTTCGCCAACCGCTCCTGCAGCTTTTCCTTGTCGTAGTCGGAGGTCGTCTCCTCGACCTGCGCCTTGATCTGGGCAATACGCCCCTCGATCCCGGCCTTCTCGCCGGCGCCGTCGATGATCGTGGTGTTCTCTTTCTCGATGCGCACCCGCTTGGCCCGGCCGAGCATCTGCAGCGTCACGTTCTCCAGCTTGATGCCGAGATCCTCCGAGATCGTCTGGCCGCCGGTGAGAATGGCGATATCCTCGAGCATGGCCTTGCGGCGGTCTCCGAAGCCCGGCGCCTTCACGGCTGCGACCTTGAGCCCGCCGCGCAGCTTGTTGACGACGAGGGTCGCCAGCGCTTCGCCTTCGATATCCTCGGCGACGATCAAGAGCGGCTTACCCGTCTGCACCACCGCCTCGAGGATCGGCAGCATCGCCTGGAGCGACGACAGCTTCTTCTCGTGGATGAGGATGTAGGGGTCTTCGAGCTCGGCCACCATCTTCTCGGCGTTGGTAATGAAGTAGGGCGAGAGATAGCCGCGGTCGAACTGCATGCCTTCGACGACATCGAGCTCGGTCTCGGCGGTCTTCGCCTCTTCGACCGTGATCACGCCCTCGTTGCCGACCTTCTTCATCGCCTTGGCGATCATCTCGCCGATCGAGGCGTCGCCGTTCGAGGCGATCGTGCCGATCTGGCCGATCTCCTCGGAGGAGCCGACCTTCTTGGCGCGCTTCTCGATGTCCTTGGTGACTGCCGCGACGGCAATGTCGATGCCGCGCTTCAGGTCCATCGGGTTCATGCCGGAGGCAACCAGCTTGATGCCCTCCTTCATGATCGACGCCGCAAGCACGGTCGCCGTCGTCGTGCCGTCACCGGCGAGCTCGTTGGTCTTGGAGGCGACTTCGCGCACCATCTGCGCGCCCATATTCTCGAACTTGTCGGAAAGCTCGATCTCCTTGGCGACGGTGATGCCGTCCTTGGTGATGCGCGGCGCGCCGTAGGACTTGTCGATGACGACGTTGCGCCCCTTGGGGCCGAGCGTCACCTTGACGGCGTTGTTGAGCGTGTCGATGCCGCGCAACAGCCTGTCGCGTGCGTCGGTTGAAAAGCGGATTTCTTTGGCGGCCATGATGTTGGTTCCTCGGGTGGGGATGAATGGGTTCGGGGTCGGGCTTGGCCTTTAGGCCGCCTTCTTCAGCTTGGCGGCGCCCTCGATGACGCCCATGATGTCGGATTCCTTCATGATCAGAAGGTCTTCGCCGTCAAGCTTGATCTCGCTGCCAGACCATTTGCCGAAGAGCACGCGGTCACCCGCCTTGAGATCGAGCGGCACGACCTTGCCGGCCTCGTCGCGGGCGCCGGGGCCCACCGCGATGACTTCGCCTTC
>JAXDNH010000069.1:0-14701 GCA_034669525.1 Methylobacteriaceae bacterium
TATGTCGAGGTCGGCGGCGCGAGGAAGCACGTCATCGGCTATATGCGCGATTTCCTGTTTCAGCCGGAGCAGGCGAAGAGCCCTGTCGGCAAACTGTCCGGCGGCGAACGTGCGCGGCTGATGCTGGCGCGTGCGCTCGCGCTGCCGTCGAACCTGCTTGTTCTCGACGAGCCGACGAACGATCTCGATCTTGAGACGCTGGAACTCTTGGAAGAAATGCTCGCCGATTACCCCGGTACGGTAATAGTAGTAAGCCACGACCGCGATTTTCTCGATCGTGTCGCAACCTCTGTGCTTGTCGCCGAGGGTGACGGTCGCTGGATCGAATATGCCGGCGGTTATTCCGACATGCTGAAGCAGCGCGGCTCTTCGCAGCTCGCTCCCGCGCGCGAGGAGCTAGCGAAGAAGAGCGCGCCGCGTGAGCCAAGGCAGCGTGCTCAAAGCAACGCGCGGCGGCTCTCATTTAACGAAAAACATGCGCTTGAAAGGCTGCCGACAGAGATGGAGCGCCTGCGCGCGCAAAAATCCAAGCTTCAAGCGGTACTTGCCGATCCGCAGCTCTATTCTAGAGATCCGAAGCGCTTCGCCGAGGCGAGCGCCGCGTTCACGAAGGCGGAAAGCCAGCTCGCGGAAGCCGAAGAACACTGGCTGGAATTGGAGATACTCCGGGAAGGAGTGGAGGGCTGATTATCTCTCGTCCATTGCCGTCGCGCGCTGCCGCACGATGATCGAAGGACGCGTGCCGTAGTGGCCCTTCGCCGTGACCGCAAAGGCCAGCACATCCAGCCCGACAAGCGTCAACCACCAAACCTGCGCAGTACCAAGCCCGAGAATTGTCACCGTCAGTCCGGTCGTGAACCCCGCGAGCAGATAAGGTGCGAGCGCGCGCGGCGCGCGGCCGAGCGCCATAAAAATTCGGTAGGTGAACAAAGCCGCGAGCGCCGCGCCAACAATGCCGAGCTCATACCAAACCTCGAACAGGAGGCTGTGCGGCGTGCGCGCCGGCAGGTAAGCGTAGGCGATTCCGCGCGTCGCGGTATCGAGCCCGTGTCCGGTGACAATCCGCGCGCCGTCCGCGCCGAGAATGTCACCCCAAATTTTGAGCGGCACGAGTAAATCCGGCAGATCGTTGCCGCCCAGGAGCTTCAGCGCGAGCGGAATGAGCGGACAGAACAAAATCAGCCCGGCAAAAAGAACTCCGAGCACGAAGCGGGTGCGGCCGCGCCGCAAGCGCGCGGCGCCGTAGGCGAGAGCGCCGGCGCCAAGAGCAAGGATGCCGACCGGCAAGCGGGCCGCAAAGACCGCGATCGCAATTGCGGCGGCGAGCGCACCGGCGCCCGCAGGCAAGCCACGCAGGGCCAGCACGGCGAGTGCAGGCCAGACGAGTAGTACGAGGACAATCGCCGCGCGGTCGAACGGTGTCGTTCCGTCCGGCTCGACTTGCAGCGGACCGGGAATAGCAATGAGGCTGACGAGGACAACCGCAAAGGCCGCGGCCGCAAGCCCGCAGGGCAGCATCAGCGCATCTGGCCCCACAGGGCGCGAGGCGAGTATTGCGGCAGCCGAGATCACCAGGATCCCGGTGAGGACGCCTTTTGCGACCCGCACCGCCGCCTCGGTGGGAAACGGCGTCCAGATGATCGAGAGCGCCGCCCAGAGCACGAGACACAATCCAACCGTGGCCGTGAATGTGAGCAGACGCGTGGTCGCCACCTCCAGCCCGCTCGTCTCAATGGAAAGGCTCGCGGCGACGAGTACCAGGATCGCGCCGATCGGCAGGAGCGAGTAGATCGCCTGCCGCGATATCGTTGTCGCGAGGGGCGTCGCGACGAACAGGATCGCAAACGCGACCACAAAAAGCAGCTTTGCCGCGTCGGCGGCCGGATCGTTAAAGCGTGACGGAGCTGACAGCTGCATGTCTGATGGCGCCCTTTCCGCGGCACTGTAGCGTTTCGCGTGGCTTAAAACTGGGGAGGCACGCTGACAATCAACAGTGATTTGCGTGCCATCCTATTCCCCGTCGGGAACAGGCGCGCCTCTTTGCGCCTTCCGCTCGGCGCGCTTTTTCTTATCGGCGAGTCGCTGGCGTTTCGCCCCGCGAGGTACGCTGGTCGGACGGCGAAGGGCCGGTGGACTGGCCGCTTTGCGCAACAGGGCAATTAGGCGTTCGCGCGCATCGGCGCGATTCCGCTCCTGAGTGCGAAATCGCTGAGCGACGATGACGAGCACGCCCTCACGCGTCAGGCGTCGGCCGGCAAGGCGCGCCGCCCGCTGCTTCACCTCCGGCGGGAGAGCGGGGGAGCCCACAAGGTCGAACCGCAGTTGCACCGCGCTCGACACCTTGTTCACGTTCTGACCGCCCGGGCCCGAGGCGCGCACGAATTGCTCTTCGAGCTCGGCTTCCTCGATTGCCAAACCGGGTGAGATGATCAGCATGGGCGCGGAGAGAACCTCGTCCGCCTATATGCGGGTAAACTTGATGAAGCCGCCAGATCACGCACAACCAGCGCCAGGTGCGATCAGCCTTCCCGTTGAATTTGCTTCAGAAATTTCCGGCGGGCGGAGTCGAGAACGGAAGAAATGCCAATCCTTGTCCGCAGTATATTCCAGAGCTCCTGTTCCCACTCTGAGGACTTCGATCACCGGGTTGGGCGTGAAGTCGTCGAGCCATGCCGACGCGGATCGCGGGAAAGCGAACAGAAGAGGGACGCCTGTTGCATAAAGCAGGACGGTTGCCACAAAAAGCGGCGAGAGTGCGCGACCGCCGGCGGCGGCACCGGCCTGAACCGGACCGGCCTCCGGAATCATGGTGTCGATTCTCACGCCTTTGACCGGCACCGCCTCGGCCAGATCGGGAATTGGTTCTCGGACGGTCATGCCTCTGCCTTAGCCGTAAGAGGTTAAAACTGGAAGTAGATGGACGGTGCACTTCCTGTCGGGGCGATTAGCACGATCGCTGCGAGGGCGCCCGACGTTGCGATCACCTTGCCGGACAGCGGCCATGATTTGAAGGTGCCTTGCAGGCCCCGGGCAGAGTGCCTATAAAATAGGCGGCAGCTGCCTAATCGGAGGTCCGCGCCGTCTGTCCCGACAAAATCCAAGTTGGCATTGGCCTTGCCTCGACCCTGCGTTCCGTACTGCGGCTCAAGGGAGAGGGTTCTATGCTTACTTGGTTGAGAAAAAGGGTTCCTGGCCTTGGAGCGCTTGCGCTCACCGGCGCGATTTTAAGCGGTGGCAGTGGCGCGCAGGCCGCCGACACGATCAAGGTCGGCATCCTGCATTCGCTCTCCGGCACGATGGCGATCAGCGAGACCACGTTGAAGGACGTTATGCTGATGCTCATCGACGAGCAGAACAAGAAGGGCGGTGTCCTCGGCAAGAAGCTTGAGGCGGTGGTCGTCGACCCCGCGTCGAACTGGCCGCTCTTCGCCGAAAAAGCGCGCGACCTCATTTCGAACCAGAAAGTGGCGGTGGTCTTCGGCTGCTGGACCTCGGTGTCGCGGAAATCCGTGCTGCCTGTCTTCAAGGAGCTCGACTCGATTCTTTTCTACCCCGTGCAATACGAGGGCGAGGAGAGCGAGCGCAACGTCTTCTATACCGGCGCGGCGCCGAACCAGCAGGCGATTCCCGCCGTCGACTACCTGATGAAGGAAGAGAAGGTGAAGCGCTGGGTGCTCGCCGGCACCGACTACGTCTATCCGCGCACGACCAACAAGATCCTCGAGGCGTACCTGAAGGCGAAGGGCGTTCCGCAGGAAGACATCATGATCAATTACACGCCGTTCGGACATTCCGATTGGCAGACGATCGTCTCCGACATCAAGAAGTTCGGCTCGGCCGGCAAGAAGACGGCCGTCGTCTCGACGATCAACGGCGACGCCAACGTGCCCTTCTACAAGGAGCTCGGCAACCAGGGCGTCAAGGCGACCGACATCCCCGTCGTCGCCTTCTCCGTCGGGGAAGAGGAGCTCGCCGGCATCGACACGAAGCCCCTCCTCGGCCATTTGGCCGCCTGGAATTACTTCGAATCCGTCAAGTCGCCGGAGAACACGAAGTTCATCAAGGAATGGCACGACTTCACCAAGAATCCGAAGCGCGTGACCAACGATCCCATGGAAGCCCACTACATCGGATTCAATATGTGGGTGAAGGCGGTTGAGAAGGCGGGCACGACCGACGCCGACAAGGTGATCGACGTGCTGCCCGGCACCAAAGCGCCGAACCTCACCGGCGGCATGTCGGAAATGCTGCCGAACCACCACATCACGAAGCCGGTGCTGATCGGCGAGATCAAGGGCGACGGTCAGTTCGACGTCGTGTCGAAGACCGGCATGGTGCCCGGCGACGCCTGGTCCAAGTATCTCGAAGGATCGAAGGATCTGATCGGCGACTGGAAAGAGAAGAAGTGCGGCAACTACAATACCAAGACCAACAAGTGCGGCGGCACGTCCTGAGCGCCTGCCGCTTGCGACGATAAACGCGGGCGGCCATGTGCCGCCCGCAACTTTCTCAAGTCCGGCTCAAAACAATGCGACTGCGCCAACTCGTCGGCTTGCTGTTTCTAGTGCTGTGCCTGGGCGGCGGACTTACGTACTCGGCTCACGCGCAGTCATTGGAAGAGGCGCTCGCCGGGTTCACTACCGACGAATATTCCGACACCGACAAGGCGATCACCGATCTCGCCGCGAGCGGCAATCCGCGCGCCGCCGACGTTATCGGCGCGCTGCAGGAAGGCCGCCTTTTCTTCAATGCCGATTCGAAGAAGGTCTACATCAAGGACAAATCCGGCGCGCTGCAGGATGCTGCGACCGGGGCTGCTGCTGCCGGCGTCTCGGCCAACGATCTGCAACTTGTGCGGCTCAACAATCGCCTGCGCCGCACCGTCGACGCGGCGATGGGTGGCCTGACGCTGCTTTCGAGCGATCCCGGCCGGCGGTTCGATGCCGCGCAATCCGTCTTCAAGTCACGCGAGGAAAGCGCGCTGCCGACGCTGGAGACGGCGATCGCCAAAGAGACGGATCCGCGTATCAAGCGTGCGCTGATGGAAGCGCGGGCTGCGATCATCTCGAGTAAAGCGGACGTCGCCGAGAATGTCCGACTCGGCGCCATCGAGACGATCCGCGCCCGCGGCGACCAGGATGCGCTCGGGCTCTTGTCGGGCATTGCCGCATCGAACGAAGGTCCGCTCCGGAACGCCGCGCAAGCCGGCATGAGCGCCATCCAGGCAAAACTCGCCTTATGGAACAATCTGCAGAACATCTGGTACGGCCTCTCGCTCGGCTCCGTGCTGCTGCTCGCCGCGATCGGACTTGCCATCACCTTCGGCGTCATGGGCATCATCAACATGGCGCATGGCGAGATGGTGATGCTCGGCGCCTACACGACCTTTGTCGTGCAAGAATATATCCGCACACATCATCCAGCCTGGTTCGACGCATCGCTCTTCATTGCGGTGCCGCTCGCCTTTGTCGTGACCGGCATGATCGGCATTGCCATCGAGCGCTCGATCATCCGCTTTCTGTATGGCCGGCCACTCGAGACCCTGCTCGCGACCTTCGGCCTGTCGCTGATCTTGCAACAGGCCGTGCGCACCATCTTCGGCGCGAACAACCGAGAAGTCGGCGCGCCGGCCTTCATGTCCGGCACGTTCGATTTCGGCGGGATCGCGATCACCTACGGTCGCATGTGGATCATCGCCTTCGCTATCGTCGTCTTTGTCGCGCTGCAGCTCGTCTTGCGGCTCACGCCCTTCGGTCTGCGCATGCGCGCGGTGACGCAGAACCGGCGCATGGCCTCGGCGATGGGCATCGATACCAACCGCATCGACGCGCTGGCTTTCGGTCTCGGCTCCGGCATTGCCGGGATGGCTGGCGTCGCGCTGTCGCAGATCGACAATGTTTCGCCGAATCTCGGTCAGAGCTACATCATCGACAGTTTCATGGTCGTCGTGTTCGGCGGCGTCGGCAACCTTTGGGGAACCCTGGTCGCGGCGATGACACTCGGCGTCGCCAACAAATTCCTCGAACCGTTCGCCGGGGCCGTGCTCGGCAAGATCGTGCTGCTCGTCTTCATCATTCTGTTCATCCAGAAGCGGCCGCGCGGTCTATTCGCGCTCAAGGGCAGGGCGGTCGAAGCATGAGCCCGCTCCTCGCGCGCGTTGACGGGCGCGCCCGTATTGCCATCCTGCTGCTGATCGCCGTCGCGATCCTGGTGCCGGTTCTCGCACTGGCGACGCCGTCCCGGTCGGCCTTTCACATGCCGCCCTATCTCGTCGCCTTGTTCGGCAAGTATCTCTGCTTCGCGCTGCTCGCCGTGGCGCTGGATCTCGTCTGGGGCTATTGCGGCATTCTCTCGCTCGGCCACGGCGCGTTCTTCGCGCTCGGCGGCTACGCGATGGGCATGTATCTCATGCGCCAGATCGGCACGCGCGGCGTCTATGCCGATCCGATCCTCCCCGACTTTATGGTCTTCCTGAACTACAAGGCGCTGCCTCTCACCTGGTGGGGCTTCAATCATTTTCCCTATGCACTATTGATGATCGTGCTCGTGCCCGGCCTTCTCGCCTTCGCCTTCGGTTGGCTCGCCTTTCGCTCGCGAGTTACCGGCGTCTATCTCTCGATCATCACGCAGGCGATGACCTACGCGCTGCTGCTCGCCTTCTTCCGCAACGATATGGGTTTCGGCGGCAATAACGGGCTCACCGACTTCAAGGATATTTTGGGCTTCAACGTACAGTCGGATGCAACGCGGGCGACGCTGTTTGCGATCACCGCGATCATTCTCGCCGCGACGCTGCTCATCGCGCAGCTCATCGTCACGTCGAAATTCGGCAAGGTGCTGATCGCCATCCGCGACGCGGAATCGCGCACGCGCTTCATCGGCTACCGTGTCGAGAACTACAAGGTTGCGGTGTTCACGCTGTCCGCCGTGCTCGCCGGCATTGCCGGCGCACTTTACGTACCCCAGGTCGGCATCATCAACCCATCGGAATTTTCGCCGACGAATTCCATCGAGGCGGTGATCTGGGTAGCCATCGGCGGGCGCGGCACGCTGATGGGCGCGGCGCTCGGCGCCGTGCTCGTCAATACGGGCAAGACCTATTTCACCAGCGCCTTGCCTGAATATTGGCTGTTCGCGCTCGGGCTTCTGTTCATCCTGGTCACGCTCTTCCTGCCGCAGGGCCTCGTTGGCCTCGGCTCGCGCCGGCGCACGATTCCCGAGGCGCCGAAAGGCAGCGACGTCGAGGACGGCAAGGTCGATCCGGCGGACGTGCCGGCGGCGGCGAGGTGAATAATGGATCAGGCCACTCTTACCCGTTCGCTGCTTTATCTCGACGGGATCAACGTCACGTTCGACGGCTACAAGGCGCTGCGTGGCCTGTCGCTGACGCTGCAGCCCGGCGAGATGCGCGCTATCATCGGCCCGAACGGCGCCGGCAAGACGACGATGATGGACGTGATCACCGGCAAGACGCGCCCGGATGAGGGCGACGTCTATTTCGGCGGCTCGCACGATCTGACGCAGCTCGATGAGGCGACAATCGCCGAGCTTGGAATCGGCCGGAAATTCCAGAAACCGACCGTCTTCGAGAGCCACACGGTCGAGGACAATATCCTGCTGGCGCTGAAGGCGCCGCGAAAAGCGATTGCGACGCTGTTTGGCGCCGCGCCTGAGGATCAGATCACGCGCATCGATCGCATCCTTGAGACAGTCCGGCTCACGGATCACCGCGACCGCTATGCCGCCGATCTCTCGCATGGCCAGAAACAATGGCTCGAAATCGGCATGCTGCTTGCGCAGGACCCGAAGCTTCTGCTGGTCGACGAGCCGGTCGCCGGCATGACCGATTCGGAGACGGCGCAGACCGCGATCCTGCTCAAGGCGATCGCTAGGGATCATTCCGTCATTGTCGTCGAGCACGACATGGATTTCGTCCGCGAGCTCGGGGTGAAAGTCACTGTCCTGCACGAAGGCTCCGTGCTTGCGGAAGGCCCGCTTGACATGGTCAGCGCCGATCCGCGCGTGGTGGAGGTGTACCTTGGGCGCTAAACCATGCTGAGCGTCGACTCCGTCGATCTCTTCTACGGCGCGGCGCAGGCGCTGCGCTCCGTCTCTCTCACCGCGCAACCCGGACGCGTCACCTGCGTGCTCGGCCGCAACGGCGTCGGCAAGACGTCGCTGCTGCGCGCCATCGTCGGCCACCAGCCGATCCGCGCCGGCAAAATCACGTGGAACGGGCAGAACATTGCCGGCCTCGCGCCGCATCAGCGGGCGCGGCGCGGCGTGGGCTACGTGCCGCAGGGGCGGGAAATCTTCCCGCTGCTCAGCGTGAGGGAAAATCTTGAGACGGGCTACGCACCGGTAAAGCGCAAGGAGCGCTTCATTCCTGAGGAGGTCTTCGAACTCTTCCCCGTTCTGAAGACCATGCTTGGGCGGCGGGGCGGCGACCTCTCCGGCGGCCAGCAGCAGCAGCTGGCGATCGGCCGCGCCCTGGTCACCCGCCCGAAACTACTTGTCCTCGATGAGCCGACCGAAGGCATCCAGCCTTCAATCATCAAGGATATCGGCCGCGCGATCTCCTACCTGCGCTCGAAGGGCGACATGGCGATCGTGCTGGTCGAGCAATATTTCGATTTTGCGCGCGAACTTGCCGACGACTTCGCCGTGATGGACCGCGGCGTCGTGGTCATCTCCGGCGACAAGGGCTCGATGGTCGAAGCGGAGGTTCGCAAGCGCCTGTCGGTCTGACTGAACGCACCCCCCCACAAAAGATTTGGCCTCCATCTCTTGGCGGTAGATGGAGGCCCAAAAGGGGTTCGTCATCAAACACGCAGAGTGGAGCGCATTCGCGGCGTGGCGGTGGTGTGATTTCACACACTACCCTACACGCGGTGCGTGAATCCGCGCGCTGCTTTTCTCGGCCGCGCGAACATGGTCTAAGCTCCCGGCCTTTATCGGGAGAGCACTCCAATGAAACTTCCCCGCCCCGCCGCCCTCCTTGCGATCGTCCTTCTCGGCCTCGGCCTGTCTGGCTGCGGCTACAACACGATCCCAACCTTGGAAGAGCAGGCGAAGGCCAAATGGGCCGACGTGCAGAACCAGTACCAGCGCCGCGCCGACTTGATCCCGAACCTGGTCGCGACCGTCCAGGGCTACGCCAAACAGGAGAAGGACGTGCTGACCTCGGTCGTCGAGGCGCGCGCCAAGGCGACATCGGTTCGCATTGATGCCTCGCAGCTGACCGATCCGGAGAAGGTGAAGCAGTTTCAGGACGCGCAGAACCAGCTCTCAGGTGCGCTTGGCCGGCTGCTCGCGGTCACCGAGGCCTATCCCGACTTGAAGTCCAACCAGAATTTCCTGGCGCTACAATCCCAGCTCGAAGGCACGGAGAACCGCATCGCCGTTGCGCGGCGCGACTACATCGAGGCGGTCCGCGAATACAATCTGGCGCTGCGCACGTTTCCAACGATGATCTGGGCCAAGACAGTTTTCGCCGGGAATAAACCGATGGCGGAATTCACCGCAACCGACGCGGCGCAGTCGCCCCCGCATGTGAAGTTCTGAGACTCTCCCGCTAATGCTCCTGAGGTCGAAACTGTGGCCGCTAGTCGCGGCCGGCGCTTTCGTCTGCTTCGCCGCGCTCGCCGCGCTGCACTTTCCCGAGCTTACCGGCCGCATCGTCGACCAGGCCAACATCCTGCCCGCCGCGACGCGCAGCACGCTTGAGACAAAGCTCACCGATCTCGAAAGCAAATCCGGTATCCAGCTTGTGGTCGCGACCGTCGCCTCGCTCGACGACAGCGATGTCGAGACTTACGCAAACCAGCTCTTTCGCGCCTGGAAGCTGGGCGAAAAGCCGAAGAACAATGGCGCATTGCTCCTGGTCGCGCCGAAGGAGCGCAAAGTCCGTATCGAGGTCGGCTACGGGCTCGAAGGCACGCTGACCGACGCTTTGTCCAACGTCATCATCACCAATCAAATCGTGCCGAAGTTCAAAGCCGGTGACTTTGCCGGCGGCATCGAGCGCGGCGTCGACGGCATCATCGCGGCGCTGACGACAGACACCAGCGACTGGCAGAAGAAGAAGCAAGTCCGCGCGGATGATCAGGACAATGCGTGGGCGGCCCTCTTGCCATTCCTTATCGTCGGTCTGTTCATCTTCATCTTCTGGATGATGCATCGCCACGCACGCGGCCGCGGCCGCGGCGGCTGGGGCGGTCCGGTGTTCATTCCGATGGGATCGGGCTGGAGCAGCGGCGGCTCTTCTTGGGGAGGCGGTGGCGGATTCTCCGGGGGCGGCTTTTCCGGGGGCGGCGGCTCGTCTGGGGGCGGCGGCGCCTCGGGGAGCTGGTGATGGCGATCTCGCCCGAAGACCGCGCCCGCATCTCCGAAGCAATCCGCGCTGCCGAGCAAAACACATCGGGCGAGATCGTCTGCGTGCTGGCGCGCTCGTCCTCCGAATATACCGCCGCGCCGGTTCTGGTTGGCGCTTTATGCGCGCTTGTTCTGCCGTGGGCGTTTGTTTTGCTGACGCAATGGAGCGTGCAGCGCATTCTCGTCGCGCAGCTGATTATTTTCGTGCTTGCGACGGCGATTTGTGCGCTGACGCCGATCGGCGTGGCCTTGGTGCCGCGGCGGATCAAGCGCACGCGCGCGCATCGCGCCGCGATGGAGCAGTTTCATTCGCGCGGTCTCGGCCGCCTGGAAGGCCGCGCTGGCGTCTTGATCTATGTTTCGCTCGCCGAGCGCTATGCGCGCATTGTCGTTGACGATCACCTCGCCACCAAAATACACGCGAGGGAATGGCGTGCGGCGGTCGACGCGCTCACCGCGCACATGAAGGATGGCCGCATCGCCGACGGGTTTGTCGCCGCGATCGCGCGCTGCGGCGCGGTTTTGGCCGAACATGCGCCGGGTGCGCCGGGCGGCAGGTTGCCGGACCGAATTTACGTGATGTGATAGGCACTTAGGCTGCCAAACCCTTGCGCGGGGCCATTCAATCCCCACATAACGCTCACGAGACACGCCTAGCCGCCCGGCCTGATCACCCGCGAGCGGCGCAGCCCAAACGGGCGGGCGTGTCTTATTTGCGTTTTGGGCGATAACCTCCCCTCGGGTATCGAGGACCGTCATGACAGGCGACGTAACAAAGCGAGTCCGAACCTTCCCCGCAGCCAGCCTGTTGGCGATCGCGCTGGGGGCAGCGGCGTTAGGTGCCGTTGCTATCGGAGCCATTGCAATCGGTCGAGCTGCGATTGGCCGAGTGGCAATCGGACGCGCGCGCATCGGCACGCTGGAAGTGGATGATTTGAGAGTGCGTAGGCTCAGGATACTCGAGCGAAGCGAACCCGACCTTTAAAGCCGGCAATCCATAGAGGAGCGCCTCAACGCTTCTTGTCCACCAGCTCCGCATTCGCCGCGACATTGGCCGGCGTCACGATATTCAGCTCGCGCAATTCGTTTGCCGAAAAAATAAACAGCCGATCCTTCGGCGTCTCCATCGCATGCACCCACATTTTGAGATCGATGCCCATCTCGGCGAGATAACGCTGGCAGCGCGCCGAGACGCGCTGCGCCTCGCTCATCGTATCGTGCCGCGCGGCTTCGGCCTGATCGGGCGCAAAGACCTGATGCACGCCGATGATTGCGCCCGTGGCTGCGGCGCGCCGGGCGCCGCCGGCGAAAACAAGGGGACAGGACGAAACGCAGATTTTGTCCTTCTCGACCTCCGTGGCAAAACCGCGCGCGCGGATCAGCCGGCCCATTTCGAGTGCGTCCCCGACAGAGCCGCCCGGAGAATTCAGCACGATTGTCTTGATGTATTCGCCGCGGGCGTTCACCTCCGAGGCGAAGGCTCCCGCGCTGCCCGGCGCGATCATGCCTGTGGCGAGAAGGCGCCCGTTCTTGCCGAGACTGAACGTCATCGGCTTTGCCAACGCGCCGTCGGCCTTGCGCGCCGGGACGACGCGGCGGTCGCGATCCGGGGCGGCGGGAACATCGGTTGTGACTGGCGACATGTCCGGCAGTACCGGCTGCTCCGTCGCCTCGCGCCAAAGCGCATCCGGCCTAAATCCGGTCGTTGCGGAAAGATCGACCGCGAGAACGCTGACGGTTGCGATCAACAGCACGCGCAGGAGCCAACGCAGCATCTGCTCGTCGGCATTGCCGGCGAGCCAGCGATGCAGTCGCTGCCGCATGGCGGAGTCCGACATCTACGTTGTCTTGCTCGCGCGGGCGGACGAAAGCGGCGTCACGTTCTTGTCGTCGGACGCGGCGATTTCCGGTTCAGGGATATCTGGTTCCGCCCTTGCCGCCGCCGCAGGCATTTCGACGGCATGCTCGGTACCGCGCCGCGTTGCTTCGAGCTCGCGCGCGATCTGCAGCGCCGCGGCAAGATCGCTCGCCGTCATGCTCGACGCGCTGAGCGCCGGGCGGCCTTCCTGCCGGATCGCCGCGTGCACGACGCAAAGAATGAGCACCAGCACCGCCGGCATGAGATCGATCGAAATCGCGCCGGCCCAACTCGGAATGAAATCGCCGGCGTAGCGCAGCACCGCTTCGGCCGGCGAAATCGGCTGGAAGCGCGCCGGCTCGACACGTGGCATCGCCAGGATCTTGTCGGCGGCATCGGCGAGCGAAGCGGCCTGGGCGGCGACGGAGGCTTCGACCTTGCTTACAACCGCGCTTTGCCGATCGGCGAGATCGGCGCTGCGCCCGCCCGCCGCCGGCGCGATGAAGCCCGAGGACAAAGAGACCGCGGCGCGCTTCACCGCCGGCGCAACCGAGGTCTGCTGCAGATTGGCGATGACGCCCATCAGCGCCAGCGACTCCGTCGCGAACGCATCGCTGCGCGTCGCAATCGGCCCGCGGTCGGAAATCATCTCGCGCATTTTGGTGAGGTTCTTGCCGCCTTGCTCGAACAGCGTGGTGGCGCGCTTACCCGAGGCTTGCACCTCCTGGCCGAGGCCATCGAGCTGCGTCGACATTTGTGCAAGCAATTGCACCACGGTGCCCGAGCCGGACGTGCCGGTGAGCGAACCGGCGCGCTCGGCTTCGGCAAGCTTGGCGAAACGGCCGGAAGCAAGCTGAATATCGGGCAGCAAGCTTTGTGCGGCGATTGCGTTCGTGTTCGCGACATCGAGATCGCGCGTATAGTTCTGCACGGTGATCGCCAGATGCTGCTGGATCGCCGCCGCGCCCGCCAAAGCCGACGCATTCAGCCAAGACGACATCGCGACGATCATCAGCGATCCGAGCGCCATGCAACCGAACATCAGCGCGCGACCGTTGCGGCTCACCACATGCGGCATGAACTGCATGAGGAAAATCCAGAACGCGTAAATGCCGACCGAGACGGCGACGGAATAGATCACTGCGGCAAAAAACACCATGGTAGCGTTGCCGTTGAGCAGTTCGCGAACGCCGAGATAGGTGTAGACGCCGGCCGCGAGCGCCAGAATCGCGGTCGTGACTTTCAGCGTCACTTCGAGGCGCTGGAGACCGGTGGAAAGTTGCACGGAGGGCCGCGCAAAGATCGATGAGGTACGTTCGAGCATGATCTGTCCCCAGCGGGTCACGTGAACCCGCGTCTCCAATAGCCCCCGGTTTGGCTTTAACGCGATCTGAGGGAGAAGATATCGCCGATATTGTGTCGCGCCGATAGACTGCAAGCTTGGCGGCAACTAACAGCTTTGAAAAGCAACTCTATTGCGCGATAGACCAAAAGAGCAATGCAAATGGTACCGCCACCCCGGCTCGAACGGGGGACCCCCAGATCCACAATCTGGTGCTCTAACCAACTGAGCTATGGCGGCATCGAAAGCGGCGCGAACCTAAAACCGGCCCCCTGCGATTGCAAGCGAGCGGGTGCCGCAGACGGGCAGACGTTTAGCGCTTCGGCATATCCGAGCGCGCCAATGCGCTGAGTTCCCGCGCCTGTTCTTGGATGGCCGTCATCTGAGCCCGTACATATTCCGATTGCAGCGCCAGCACTTCCTGCATGTCCCTGGCGTGTACGAGCTTTTGCGCAAGATCGAAGGCTGCCTTGACGTTGCTCTCGGCGAAACTCATCGCCTTCGTGCCGAGATCTCTCATCGGCCCTGGCACCGGAAAGGGAGCCGCCTCCATGGCGCCTGCGGCCTTTTGCGCGGCGCCGACGAATCCCTCAAAGGCTTTACGCGCCTGCTCGACGCTCTTCTCGGCGAAATCGCGCATTTCGCTCGGCACTTCGTAAGCCATTTCCTGCCCCCAATCGCGAACCGCGCTCCCAATGCCAGCCGCTCCTCGCGTTTAGCATGTTCGTGATTTGCCGTGCATGAACGCCGGAGAATTGTGGACGCTCTCAACCGGCGCTCTTAATATTCCGTTTACCTCAACGGCGCCGGGCCGAAAACCAGGAGGGCCAGTCATCGGCCCATGTTTCCAGTGGAGAGCAGGGATAAATGGCCGGACCTTTGGAGGCGCCCGCTCCCAGCCAACCAGAAATCACCCGGCTGTTCAGTGACCCGGCTTTTCGCGAGTTTCGCGAGCGCGGCAGTCCGGCTTTTCTGATCTCGCGGGTAGATGCGAGGCTGGCATGGGCGAACGAGGCTGCGGGGCGGCTGTTTGGTCCGGAGCTTGAGGCCCTCGCGGCGCGGTTGATGGGCGGCGGCGCGATCACCGGCCCGACTCCCCTCCTGAAGCGCCTCCTCGTCGAGAGCAG
>JAXDNH010000070.1:0-9285 GCA_034669525.1 Methylobacteriaceae bacterium
GGCCCACGGATACCCGATTTGGTTCATCCCGATGCTCGGCCTGTTAACATTGGCGATCCTGACGGGGACTGCCTGGATGATGCGGCGGCGTGGAGTTGCGCTATCTGCCGTGCTCCCCATATGCGCGCTGTTGATACCATTTGTACCTTTATTCCTGCTCTGGTTAACAGTCTTTGTCGGAATGGGGGCTGCCATCTTGGGCGGCCGAGGCTTCTGACTAGTGTAGCTGCGCGCCTTTGGACTGAGCAGGGAGATCGAGCATCACCGACCGCATGCCGATTGATGTGCTACCAGCGCCCACGAGCCGCTTTGGCTCGCCGCTCGTGCTGTCGCGTGTGCACTGGGTTCGGCCAGTCCCGCGAAAGCGGGCCGCGCCGGTGCGCTAAGGGTTAAAGGCGACTGTTGCCGTCTCAATGAACGTTGGCGAGAACTGAACTCGCGAGCCTGAGTGTCAACGCCAATGCGAAGAGCGCGTGAAATGCGTTTTTCATGGCAGGTGCCTTGGATCGAACCAGTGACGGGACCCTAGCCAGCGCCGCAGCAAATTCCTCGGCCATGAGCGCCTCCGTTCAGGACGACACTTATGCATGCTCTGTTCATGGCACTAGTCGAGGGGAATGTGCGGTGAAACCGCGGGATGTGCAAAAAACTTCGCTGTGTACATAATGGTCGCGGCTCTACCGAGTCAAGCAACTCCGGGCTGCTATGTTTCGCATGTGGACCCAGTGCTGAACGCAAGAGGCGATTGAGAAAATGTCCGCAGCAATGAACCGACAAGTCCTGCTAAAATGTCGACCGAATGGCATACCTCAGGCGGAAAATTTCGAAATGGCCGATGCTCCGCTGCCGGAGATTGGCGATCGGGAGTTTCTGGTGCGCAACGAGTTCCTCTCGGTCGAACCCGCAATGCGCGGGTGGGTGAGCGCCGCCGCGAACTACTCTAAGCCCGTCGGCATCGGCGAAGTGATGCGGTCATTTGCGGCGGGTACGGTGATCGCTTCACGCCACCCCGATTACGCCGAGGGCGACAAGGTGATGGGAATGCTGGGCTGGCAGCAATTCGCGCTTTCAGATGGAACATCCATCACCCGCAAAGTGAAAGAAACTGATCTACCATTGTCCCTCTCGTTGGGCGTTCTTGGCCTGAATGGGCTCACGGCCTATTTCGGTTTGCTCGACCTGGGACTACCGCGACCTGGCGACGTGGTGGTCGTATCTACCGCGGCAGGCGCTGTTGGCTCTGCCGTAGGCCAGATAGCAAAACTCGCTGGTTGCCGAACGGTTGGAATCACCGGCGGATCAACGAAGGTGAACCTTTGTCGGGAGGAATTCGGCTACGACGAAGCCATCGATTACAAGGCGGGCGATCTTGCCCAGGTTCTGACCGCGGCCTGTCCAAAAGGAGTGGACGTATATTTCGACAACACAGCGGGTTCCATCAGTGACAGCGTATACGCACAGATAGCCGCCGGAGCGCGGGTCATCATCTGCGGCACTGCATCGATTGCTAGCTGGGACCCGCCGCCGCACGGCCCCCGTATCGAACGGCACCTGCTGGTGAAGCGAGCGCGGATGAGCGGGCTGCTCATCTTCGATTACGCGCCCCGCTTTGAAGAAGCGATAGATCGTCTTACAAGTTGGATTCGTGAAGGCAAGTTGCGGTACCGAGAAGATATCCAGGATGGAATTGAGAGTTGCCCAGGCGCGATCGCCGAGCTTTACCGAGGCGAGAACTTGGGCAAGCGTCTAATCCGTCTACCTCTCAACTGACATGGCGAGAAGAGTGGGAAGGGCGCGCCGCGCGCCCCAGATATCACTAGGCAAACGTGCCTGGTAGTGCAGCATTCCGCGCCCAGCGAGCGTCGACACTTTGTCCTGGCATTTCTCTCGGATAATATCTCCCCGGGAGACGCGGTTGGCGCCGTGATAGTTGCTCAGCACCAATGGAACAGCTTATGAAGAAGCGAGAAGCGATCAACAAGCAATCGAGGCATGGGTCGCGGCCAGTAATCCACATGAAAGAGGGTGCTGATCGGGTCTGTCATGTGCCGCCTGAGGCGGCAAGGCGGGGCGTTAGTTTGCCGACAAACGGGACAAACGCGTGTCTATAGCTGGGCGCGAGCAAATACAGGAAGCAGTGATGTACGCTGTGGCGACCGACAACAACGCTGCGAGCGCGGGGCCGACCAGCGTGTATGATGCGATCGTCGTGGGTGCCGGCTTTTCCGGCCTTTATCAGCTGTATCAGCTGCGCGACAAGCTTGGCCTTTCCGTACTCGTACTGGAAGCGGGCGATGGGGTCGGAGGCACTTGGCACTGGAATCGCTACCCTGGGGCGCGTTGCGATTCTGAGAGCTATTACTACTCCTACTCTTTTTCAAAGGAGCTGCAGGACGAGTGGCAATGGACCGAGCGCTACCCTGAGCATGGTGAAATTCGCCGCTATCTGAATCATGTCGCGGATCGCTTCGACCTGCGCCGCGACATCCGGCTCGAGACGCGGGTGCGGACGGCACACTATGAAGATGCGACCAATCGTTGGATAATCACCACCGAAACGGGTGAAACGTTTGCGTCGCAGTTCTTCGTCACCGCCGTAGGCTGCCTCTCCTCGGCCAATGTCCCTAAGTTGAGGGGACTCGATCGATTCAAAGGCCAGTGGTACCATACTGGTCGCTGGCCTCAGGACGGCGTTGATTTTGCCGGCAAGCGCGTCGGCCTGATCGGCACGGGATCTACCGGTATTCAGGCAACGCCCGTCATTGCCGAGCAGGCGATGCACCTGACCGTATTTCAGCGCACCGCCAATTACAGCGTCCCGGCACGCAATAGCAAACTAACGCCGGAGTTCCTGGAGGAGGTGAAGGCAAACTACGACGAAATTCGCGACAAAGCGCGGTCCTCCACCAATGGCCATCCCTTTGATGTGTTCGAGAAATCCGCGCTTGATGTTTCACCGGAAGAGCGCCTCCAGCGGTATGAGGCGGCGTGGCAATTCGGCGGGCTGCGTTTCCGCGCGACCTTCAACGATCTCATTCGCAACAAGGCGGCGAATGACACCGCCGCCGAGTTCATCCGAGCCAAGATCCGGTCGATCGTGAAGGACCCCGTCACCGCAGCGAAACTAACGCCAACCGACCATCCCTTCGCATCGAAGCGGCCACCCATCGACAGCAGCTATTTCGAAACATTCAATCGCGATAACGTGGCGCTCGTTGATGTGAAGGCAACGCCTATAGTCGAAGTGACAGCCGACGGCATCCGCACCAGCGACGCTGAATACCCCCTCGACATCATTGTTTTTGCCACAGGCTTCGACGCATTGACCGGTCCGCTGCTGGCGATGGATATTCGAGGCAGTGATGGTCGTTCATTACGGGAAGATTGGGCAGCGGGACCGCGCACATATCTCGGACTGCAGACGCCAGGTTACCCAAACATGTTCACTATTACGGGTCCGGGTAGTCCCTCCGTTCTGACCAACATGCCCGTCGCTATTGAGCAGCATACGCAATGGATCGCCGAATGCATCCGCCATATGCGTGAGAACGGCCTTGAGACTATCGAGGCAAGCCGGGAGGCTTCCGACGAATGGGTCGAGCACGTGAATGCCGCGGCGAATGACACGCTGCTGCCTTTGGCGAACAGCTCCTGGTACCTCGGTGCCAACATTCCCGGTAAGCCGCGCGTGTTCATGCCCTACGCTGGGGGCATGGCGCATTATGCCAATATCTGCGGCGAGGTGGCCAAAGAGAACTACAAGGGCTTTGTCATCCGCTAGGAGACCGCGCCTCGTGGGCCACCCGCACTTGCGCAGCGAGCATTGAGGCCGGGGCTAATGCGCGCCATTAATCCCGATGTCGTGGCGCTGATGCAGGCCGCTGAGGCGGCAGGTGTGCCGGCACTGGGATCTCTGCCGCCGGATGAAGCGCGGCGCAGCTACTCAGCGACTCGGCGAGCGTTGCAAGCGACGTTCGATCCGGTAGCTGCACGCGAGGATATCAATATTGACGGGCCGGGCGGCAGCCTGGCGCTGCGGCTCTTTCGCGGTCCGGCACACGAGAAAAACCTGCCCTGCTTGCTGTTCTTGCATGGCGGCGGCTGGGTGCTGGGCGACCTTGAAACGCATGAGGGCATTTGCCGCCGGATCGCCGCGGCCGCGGGCTGCTGTGTACTCGCGGTGGACTATCGGCTGGCGCCCGAGCACCCGTTTCCGGCGGCTTTGGACGACAGCGCAGCAACACTGCGCTGGGCCGTCGAGCACGCCGAAAGGCTTGGTATCGATGCCAAGCGGATTGCGGTCGGTGGCGACAGCGCCGGCGGCAATCTCGCCGCCGTCATTGCGCTCATGGGGCGCGACGGCAGCGCGCCGCGCTGCATGTATCAGGTGCTGTTTTATCCGGCGGTCGATCTCACCATGAGCGGCGATAGCTACGAGCGCGTAACCGAAGGCGTGCCGCTCACGGCTGATGCGATGCGCTACTTCATCGACCATTATGCGCCGTCGGAGGCCGATCGCCTCGATTGGCGCGCCTCGCCGCTTCGTGCAGCGAGCCTGGAGGGCGCCCCGCCAGCGTTGGTATTGACCTGCGGCCATGATCCGCTCTGTAGCGAAGGCCAACTTTACGCCGCGCGGCTCGAGCGCGAGGGCGTTCCGGTCACTGTCTTGCACCTTGGCGATCAGGCGCACGGCATCCTCAACATGGGAAAGGCGGTCGGCGCGGTCAGCGGCGTGCTCGATTTCGCCGCCGCGACCCTTCGCGAGGCATGGCGCAACCGTTCAATCTAGGCGCATAATGGACGAAACACGAAGCCGGGAAAAACGCGGCCTCGTACAACAGGGAAGGAACAACATGAGCAAGACTCGCACGACACTTAGCCGTCGCAAATTCATGGGCACCGCTGTTGCGGGGACGGCGGCGGCCATTACCGGCTTTCCGCATATCGCCGGTGCGCAGGCGCGTGTGATCCGCGTCGGCATGCCCACAATTCTGTCCGGCCGCGTCGCCATGTTGGGGAATTCCAATCGCGCCTCGGCGCAGATTGCCGTCAAGGCGTTCAACGAGGCGGGCGGCGTCAACGGCCGCACGATCGAGCTGATCGATCGCGATTCCCAGGGCAAGCCCGATGTCGCCGCCAAAGTGACGCGCGACCTCATCAATAACGACGGCTGCGAAATCATTATTGATGGCGAGGCGTCATCCGGTGCGTTTGCCGTGCAGGAGGTGATCCGCGACCTGCCGGTGTTGTGCGTTCACACCTGCAGCGAAACCTCGGCGCTGAGCGCAGACCCCAAACTGTTCGTGAAGACTGCCTTCCGTTGCGCACGGCAGGGAATTCACGACGCCGTGGCGGGCGGCACGTACGCAGCGAAGGTCGCGAAGGAAAAAGGGCTCAAGCGCTGGATGACGTGCTCGCCCGATTATGCCTATGGGCGGGACAACACCGCCGAGTTTCTGGAATTCACCAAACGCTTCGAGCCGTCGGTGGAAGTGGTGGACCAAGTCTGGCCAAAGCTCTTTGCGCCCGACTACACCGAAAGCATCACAAAAATCCTGCAAGTGAAGCCGCAAGCGATCTATTCTGCGCTATGGGGCGGGGATGTGGTCGCCTTCATCGAGCAAGCGAGCCTCTACAATCTGTTTGGCAGCTCCACCTTCTTCTCCTCGTCGATCGGTGACCCGCCAGTGCTGACGGCGATCCGCCAGATCCCGGAGGGGCTGCTGACGGCCTACCGCTACAGCCGGCAATATCCGGAGAACGCGGGCAATACCGCCTTCGCCGACGCCTTCAACAAAGTCGCGCATTTCGACCCCACCAACTGGGGCTGGCAAACCTATGTTGCCATGGGCTTTCTGGTCGAGGCCTTGAAGCGCACCAATGGCGACACCGACGGCAAGAAGCTCGCCGCGGAAATCGCCGGCATGCGTCTTCAAACGCCCCTTGGTATCGACGGCACCATCACCATGCGGGAGTCGGATCACACGATCATCGGCTATCCGGTTGCTTGGTCGCACACGGTGCCGAAGGCACCTTTCCTCGCCGGCTTCGAGCCGGTGGCGTGGGAGAACATTCTCTCGCACGAGGCCGAATGGAAGAAGTCCAAGGGCTATGTCTGACGCGCGGTTTCGTCCGGGTTTAAGGAAGCCGCCATGAATCTTGAAGCGCTTGCGGCGTGCCTCACGTCGGCATCATGCGCTGTCACCCAGATCTCGACCGCGCTGATCGTCGGCACCCTGCTGTTCCTCGTGGCCGCCGGTCTGTCGCTGATCTTCGGCGTGCTCGGCGTGATCAACTTCGCGCATGGCAGCTTCTATATGTTGGGCGCTTATTTCGCGTTCACCGCGTACAAGCTCACCGGCAGCTTTATCGTCGCGCTCGTTGCCGGGTCGCTTGGCGCCGGCATATTCGGCGTGCTGTTCGAGCGCTTGATCATCAGCCGTGTCTACGGCCGTGACCTCTTGATGCAATTATTGGTCTGCTACGCGTTGACGCTGATTTTGGACGACGGTGTCAAACTGGTCTACGGCGCCGAGTACCGGATGATGGGGATGCCGGCGGCCTTTGCGGTCGCACCGGTGCAGATCGCCGGCGCCTTCGTCCCCGGCTACTACCTGTTCATGGTCGGGATCGCGGTCGCAACCGGCCTCCTTCTATGGCTTGCTATCAACCGGACCCTGCTCGGCAAGACCATCCGTGCGCTGGCGATCAATCCGCAAATGGTGGGCGTCCTTGGCGTCAATACCGCGGCGCTTTATGCCGGTGTCTTCGGTGTTGGCAGCCTGCTTGCTGGCATGGCCGGCGCATTGGCGGCGCCGATCCGCACGCTGACTCCCGGCATCGGCTTTTCCTTCCTGATCGAAAGCTTCATCGTCACCGTCATCGGCGGCATGGGCTCCATTGCCGGCGCGTTTCTCGCGGCGCTGCTGATCGGGTTCATCCGCGCGTTCGGCGCAATCGGCTTCCCCTGGTTCGTCGAAGGCCTGATGTTTGCGATCATGGCGCTGGTGCTCGTGGTGAAGCCGACCGGCCTGCTCGGCAGGGAGGCGGCCTGACATGCGATCTCGGCTGCGGCGAGATATTGTCGTCGGGCTGATCCTCTTCTTTGTTTTGTTCTTTCTTCCCACACTGTTCCCAAAGCCGGCATTGCGGGATTTCCTCATCTACGTCATCGCCTACGGACTGCTGGCGATGTCGCTCAATCTACTGATTGGGTTGACGGGATTAGTGGCTTTTGGCCACGCCGCCTTCTTTGCATCCGGGGCCTATACGTTCGCATTGTTGATGCAGTCGGGGCGAACCTCCATTCCCTTAGCGATGCTTGCGGCAATCGTCGGGACGACGGTATTGGCCTTGGTGATCGGCGCCATCTGCGTGCGGCTCAAGAACATCTACTTTTCTTTCATCACGCTGGCGTTCCAAATGTTCCTGCACAGCGTGATTCTTACCTGGGTCAGCATGACCGGCGGCGACCAGGGGTTGCAGGGCGGCATCCCTCGACCGGTTTTTTTTGGCATCGACCTCAACAATGCGCGGACGCTTTATTCCTTCTGTGTAGTGACGTTCGTTTTATGCCTTGCAATCATGCGGCAGGTTTCGGAATCGCCGTTCGGCTACACGCTTCGAATGATCCGGGACAACCCCGAGCGCGCGAATTTTCTCGGTGTGAACGTAGTGCGCATGAAGCTCGGCGTGTTCGTGCTCTCGGGAGCGATGGCAAGCGTCGGAGGCATTGTCCTCGCTCTTTTCGTTTCCGGCGCTTATCCGGAGTTCGGTTTCTGGACCACCTCGGGTGAAGCGATTTTCATGCTGATGCTTGGCGGCACGCAACTATTCCTCGGCCCGTTGGCGGGCGCGTTGTTGCTGGAAGCCCTGAACCATTACATCACCATCTATACTGAATATCATGGCATGGTGCTTGGCGTCGTTATCCTGGTCATCGTGCTTGGGCTGCGGCGAGGCATCGCGGATTCGCTGTTCGCGTATGTGACGCGTAGACGGCGCGGGCGTCGCATCGACGACGTCAAGCGACCAATTCTTCAGCCCACCAAGAACGAGCCGGCGTGATGCTGCGCGTCGATAACCTCACGAAGTCTTACGGTGGGGTGAAGGTGACGCGCGGCGTCTCCCTCGACTTCCCGACCGGATCGATCACCGCCATGATCGGGCCGAATGGCGCCGGCAAGACCACGTTCTTCAACCTGATATCCGGTCATGTGCGACCGGACGCCGGCCGGATCGTTTTTGACGATCAAGACATCGTCGGGCTTTCCAGTCTGGAAATCGTGCGGCGGGGCATGGCCCGCGCCTTTCAAGTCGCCACGCTCTTCCCCAGCCTTACGGTGCGGGAGGCGCTGGCGGCAGCGGTAATCTCGCATCGGGGCCATTCCTGGCAGGTGCTATCGCGCTTCCCGCTTCAATCGGCACGAGCACGGGTCGACGAGTTGCTGGATCTGATGGGGCTCATATCGGCGGCGGATACTTTGTCCAGCATCCTGTCGCATGGAGACCAGAAACTGCTGGATATCGGCCTCGCCCTCGCGATGAATCCGAAGATGCTGCTGCTTGATGAGCCGACCGCCGGCATGGGCCCCGATGAGCGCTGGCGGATGATCGAGAAAGTGCGCAGCCTGTGGGAAAAGCAGCGCATCACCGTGCTGTTCATCGAGCATGACATGGATATTGTTTTCAAAATTGCGCAGACCATTCACGTGCTGAAATACGGCGCCGTTCTGGCGCAGGGCACACCGGATGAAATCCGCGGCAACGACGAGGTGATCGAGGCCTATCTCGGTACCGACCAGCGTTTGTCCGAAGCCGTGGGAGAGGTCTAAAGGCATGGCCGTTCCCATGCTGCAAATGGAAAAGGCGGATGTGTTCTACGGCGCCAGCCAGATCCTCTTCGGTGTCGATCTCATCGTGCAGAAGGGCGATACCATGGCGCTGCTCGGCCGCAATGGTGCCGGCAAGAGCACGACGTTCAAGGCGATCGCAGGTATCGCGCCGCCGATGCGCGGTCGCATCATGCTCGACGGCAAGATCATTTCAGGTCGCGCGCCTTACCGCATCGCCCGCGCCGGCATTGGATATGTACCGGAAGATCGACAGGTGTTTCCGGATCACACCGTTCACGACAATCTGCTGATCGGCGCCAAACCCAATGCGCAAGGCGCGCAAGCCTGGACGGCGCAGCGCATTTACGAGGTGTTCCCGATCCTGGCATCGATGCAGGGCCGCAAGGCCGGCCGCCTTTCGGGCGGCGAGCAGCAGATGCTGACGATCGCC
>JAXDNH010000071.1:0-38443 GCA_034669525.1 Methylobacteriaceae bacterium
GGTCCGGGCTGGTCGCCGGGCATGACGAGTTCGTCGCCGGTCGCGAGGATTGCGACGCGCGGTTTGGCCGCGACTTCGACCTGGGCATGGTTCATCGCGGCAGCAAGCGCGAGTTCGGCAGGACCGACGCGCGTGCCGGCGCGAAGCAACACTTCGCCTTCGCGGAAATCGAGACCGGCGGGGCGGATATAAGCGTGTGGCTTCGCAGGCTCATCGATGACGACAGACGTGCCCTCAATCTTTGTGTCTTCCTGAATGACGATTGTGTCGCCGCCTTCCGGCAGTGGTGCGCCGGTAAAGATGCGCACCGCTTCTCGCGCCCCTATTTTGCCCAGGAAACCCCGACCGGCGGCGCTTTCGCCGACGATCGTAAGACGCGACCCCGGCGCACCCGCGTCTTCCGCGCGCAACGCGTATCCGTCCATGGCCGAGACAGCCTTCGGCGGCTGCGTGCGCTTGGCCGCGAGATCCGCCGTGAGCGTGCGGCCGTAAGCTTGCGACAGCAGAACAGTCTCGCGCCGCAGCGGCCCGCGCGGCACGGCGAGCACCCGCGCCAGCGCCTCTTCGACCGGCAATAACGTGTCAGGCATTTCTTTGCGCGTCGCGCGTCCACTCGCCGGACTTGCCGCCCCGCTTTTCGACAAGCGCAATGCCTTCGATGCGCATGCCGCGATCGGCGGCTTTCAGCATGTCGTAAATCGTGAGGCACGCGATGGAGGCCGCTGTGAGCGCTTCCATTTCAACACCGGTCTGACCGGAGACTTTTGCGGTCGCAGTGACGCGAATACCCGGCAAGCTCTCATCAGCCGCGAGATCGACGCTGATTTGCGTCAGCAGCAGCGGATGACAGAGCGGAATCATTTCGTGCGTTTTCTTCGCGGCCAACATCCCGGCGATGCGCGCGGTCGCGAACACATCCCCCTTCTTCGCCTGCCCTGAAACGCAGAGCGCCAGCGTCTCGCGCTGCATGACGACGCAGCCTTCCGCAATTGCGACGCGCTCCGTCACGGCCTTGGCCGACACGTCGACCATATGCGCTTCACCGCTTTCGGAGAGATGCGTGAGATCAGGCATGGGCTGGAGAGACTACACCGCTCGCGCGGCGCGCGCGGGCTCGCCCTGCAGGAGCATGCGCGTCGCGGAGGCGACATCCTTCTGCCGCATCAGCGCCTCACCGACGAGGAAAGTGTAAATCCCGCAGCGCTCAAGCCGCAGGCAATCGTCGTGGCAGAAGATGCCGCTCTCACCGACAATGATTCGGTCCTTCGGAATGCGTTTCACCAGCCGCTCGCTCACATCGAGCGAAACTTCGAACGTGTGGAGATTGCGGTTGTTGATGCCGACAAGCCGCGTCTCGAGCTTTAGCGCACGGTCGAGTTCGGGCTCATCATGCACTTCAACAAGCACGTCCATGTGCAGATCATGCGCGGCGGTGTTGAGGGCCCGCGCCTCATCATCCGAAACGCAGGCCATGATGATCAAAATGCAATCGGCGCCGAAAGCTCGCGCCTCGTAGACTTGATAAGGATCGAATAAGAAATCTTTGCGGATGGCGGGCAAAGGCGCGGCCTTGCGCGCGGTTTCCAGATGCTCCAGAGTTCCTTTGAAGGATGGCCCGTCGGTCAGCACCGAAATGCACGCTGCGCCACCTTCATAGTAGGCGCGCGCCAAAGCCGGCGGATCGAAATGCTGGCGGATCAGTCCTTTCGATGGGCTCGCCTTCTTGATCTCGGCGATGAGCGCGATGCGGCCCTCATCGCGCTTGGTTTCGATCGCATGCACGAAGCCGCGCGGCGGATCGTGATCGCGCACCGCGCGCTGCAGCGCCGAGAACGGCATGCGCACTTTGGCTTCGCTGATCTCCTTGCGTTTGTAGGCTTCGATTTTGCGCAGGATGTCCGCCACGGCTACCTCGCGGCAGCCAGTGCGGTCACGTTCGTAGCCGCGGAACCGCGGTTGGAGACGCGGACGAGTTCAGCGAGCGTCGCACGGGCGGCGCGGGTATCGATCGCGCGGCTGGCGAGTGCCGCGCCGTCTTTCAGGTCACGCGCCTTGCCGGCGATAACCAGCGCCGCGGCGGCATTAAGAACCGCAATGTCCCGATACGGAATCTTGGCGCCCTCGAGTACCGCCATCAGCGCGGTAGCGTTGTGGCCTGCGTCGCCACCCCTGAGATAAGTAATGTCGCAACGGGACAAACCGGCCTGTTCTGGCGTGATTTCGAAGCGGCGGATCGACCCATCTTCGAGTGCGACCACATGTGTCGGGCCGGTCGTGGTCATCTCATCGAGACCATCCGCACCATGCACGAGCCACACGCGCTCGGAGCCGAGATTCCTCAGAACCTGCGCGAGCGGCTCCAGCCAGGCCGCTGAGAACACGCCGAGAAGCTGCCGCTTCACGCCGGCGGGATTCGACAACGGCCCGAGGAGGTTGAAAATCGTCCGCGTCCCGAGTTCGACACGCGCTGGCCCGACATGGCGCATCGCGGCGTGGTGCGTCTGCGCCATCATGAAGCCGATGCGGACTTCGTTGATGCAGGCGGCGACCTCTTCCGCCGGCAGCCCGATCCTCACGTTGAGTGCAGTCAAAACATCGCTCGCGCCGGAGCGCGACGAAGCGGCGCGATTGCCGTGTTTCGCCACGGGCACGCCGCAGGACGCAACGATGATAGCAGCAAGCGTCGAAACGTTGTACGAGCCGATGCCGTCGCCGCCCGTGCCGACGATGTCGATCGCATCGGCGGGCGCCTCGACCTGAAGCATCTTGGCGCGCATGGCGGTCACCGCGCCGGTGAGTTCGTCGACGCTCTCGCCGCGCACGCGCAGCGCCATGAGGAATCCGCCCATTTGCGCCGGCGTGACCTCGCCCGAAAGCATGGCGTCGAACGCTTCCGCAGCTTCGGCCTGGGTCAGGGCGGCCCCGGCAGCGACTTTCGCTAGGAAGGGTTTGAATGATTCCATGTGGAGCTCACGCCGCGTGGCGCTGCTTCCCGTTCCAGGCAGCGGCAATGCGCAGGAAATTCTGAATCATCAGGTGACCGTGCTCCGAGGCGATGCTTTCCGGATGAAACTGCACGCCGTGCACGGGATGCGTGGCATGAGACAGGCCCATGACAAGTCCATCGTCGCTTTCTGCCGTGATTTCGAGCGCCTGGGGCAGACCCTCGCGTTCGACCACGAGCGAATGATAGCGCGTTGCAAGGAACGGCCCGTTGATACCCTGGAAGACGAAGCGGCCGTCGTGCCGGATCGTTGAACGCTTGCCGTGGACCGGGAGCGGCGCGCGCGAAACTGTGCCACCATACGCTTCCCCGATCGCCTGGTGGCCAAGACAGACGCCGAGGATAGGCACCTGCCCCCGCGCGTCCTTGATGAGATCGAGGCAGATGCCGGCCTCGTGCGGTGTGCATGGCCCAGGCGACAGCACGATCGCATCGGGCGCCGCGGCGAGTATGTCGGCGACGCTCACCTTGTCGTTTCGATGCACGTCGACGCGTGCCCCCTGCGCCGCGAAATAGTGCATGAGGTTGAAGGTGAAACTGTCGTAATTATCGATCAGGGTGACGTTGAGTTTCGGCATGGGTCCGCGACGTCAGGTCAGCCCACTTTCTCCGCCGATCGAAGCCCGAAGTCAAACCGGGGTGCGGTCGCGCGGACTTACCGAAACGATCCGACTCTGGGGCTCGACTTCGCCCCCGCGCAACCTCGTAGCAATCCGCTCATAGGCAGCGCGCACAGCTGCCTGACCATAAGTGCGCTCAAGCCGGCGCACGATGAAGTGGCCGCGGGCGAGCGTCTGGAAGTGCTGGGCGAAAGCGAGATTGACCGCGGCGCCGCCGAGCGCGCCGACCACGGGGATGGCCTGCGCGGCGATCTTCTGCGACACGACCATGCCGAAACGCGCGGCGATCTGACTCATGAGTCTGAGAAGGATCGGCGCGGTCTCGCCCCCGATACCGCGCGCTGCGATATGCCGGGCGGCTTCGCTCACCGATTTCGCCAGGAAGCCGCGCAAGGCGAAATAGCCGCCCTCGACGAGGTCCGAGGTGCCGGGCTGGCCGCCGAGCGCGAAGACTTCGAGGCAAGCCAAAGCCGCTTCAGGGCTGCCGAGGTCCTCGCCTTCGGCACGAGCGATCTCCGCAATGGAGCGCAGGATGAGCGTTGTCGAGACCGGCAATTCGACCGGCAACGTTACAAGCCCAAACGCGCCGCCGACCGCCCCGGATGCTGTCACAAGCGCGCGGTGCAGGTTGCGCCGATCGCCTCGTGCCGCCGGAGACTTGTCCAGCCCTGCCAAAGCAACCCGCATCGCGGCCCTAAGCGCAAGGGTCACCGCCTTACCGACGGCACCTGAAATCGGCTGCGGCACAAGCTTTCCGGCAAAATCGATCTGGCGCCCGACCAGGTGCGTGAGCCGGCCCGCGAAAGTCGTGCGCTCGAGAGCTGCCACCGCTTCCCGGAGCGCGGCTTCGTCGTCGGTCGACATCGCTATCGTCGGCGGCAGAGGGGATTGCGTGACGAGATCGAGCGCTTGCATGGGCTAAAGATCGGGCCGAAGAGCGATTGCGCAAGGGAAGGGACCACGTTCTGGTTTGGAGAGCGCTTGGAAGTCGATTTTGGATGGGCTGGCTCGTCCCATACGCCGAGCGAGCCGCGCGTCTTACGCGTCATCCGCCCGGAGCACCCTGCGTGGCCGTGTAAAGAGAATAGATCGACTGGCTCGCGGCCATGAAGAGGCGATTGCGCATCGGCCCGCCGAAGCAAAGATTCGCACAGCGTTCGGGCAGTGCAATTCTGCCGATCGGCCGGCCTTCCGGATTAAAGATCATCACGCCGTCGAGTTCGTCGCTTCCCATTCCCCAGCCGCACCAGAGATTGCCATCGATATCGCAGCGCATTCCGTCAGGCGTGCCGCGGCCGGCGTCGATGAAAACTTCGCCGCCGGATAGCGTGCGGCCGCCACGTCCCACGTCGTAGACGCGGATCGTGCGGTTCGGAACATCGCGCGATGCGACGATGTAGAGCCGCGATTCGTCGGGCGAGAAACACAGGCCGTTCGGGCCCTTGATACTATCGGCGACGACAATCGCCTCGCCCGTGTCCGGATCGAGGCGGTAAACATTCTGCCGCAATTCGGGCTCGGCCTTGCGCCCCTCGTAATTGGCAAGAATGCCGAACGGCGGATCGGTGAACCAGACCGATCCGTCCGATTTCACCACGACATCGTTTGGCGAATTCAGCCGCTTTCCTTCGAAGCGGTCGATGAGCACGGTGACCGAGCCTTCATACTCGGTGCGTGTGACGCGTCGCATGTGCTCGCAGGTGATCAATCTGCCCTGGCGATCGCGCGTGTTGCCATTGGCGTAATTCGAGGGACGGCGGAAGACACTGACCACGCCCGTTTCCTCCTCCCATTTCATCATGCGGTTATTGGGGATGTCGCTCCACAGGAGATAGCGTCCGTCGCCGAACCAGACTGGGCCCTCGCACCAGCGAAAGCCAGTGGCGAGTCGCTCCACCGCCGCCAGCGGCAGGTGATAGCGCGCGAAACTCGGATCGAGGATTTGCACCGCAGGATCGGGATAGCGCGAGGCCGGTGTCCACGAGGCGCCTTTTTCCACGGATGCCTCCGATGTATGACTTTGGATGATTTGACGCCGGAGTCGATACGGTGCGCCGGCGATGAGCGTCAAGGCTGCCAATCCAAAACGGAGAGTTCAGTGTCGAACGAAACGAAAAAGCCTGTTCTGTTGACCGGCGCATCCGGCGCGCTTGGCCGCGTGCTCGCAGCGGCGCTAACGCAGCAGGGCTGGATCTTGCGGTTGACCGACATTCAGCCTTTTCCGGGACCCGTTCCGGACGGCGCAACATTCGAATCCGCCGATCTCAGCAGCGCCGACGGGAGCCGCATTCGCGAACTCGCCGACGGCTGCGGAACGATCCTGCATTTCGGCGGCGTTTCGGTCGAGCGGCCTTTCGATGAAGTGATCGGCCCAAATATTCGTGGCCTCTACAACATCTACGAGGCGGCGCGCTACGCGAAGGCGCGCGTGGTTTTCGCCTCATCGAACCACACGGTCGGATTTCACAAACGCGACGAGGTGCTCGATGTCGACTGCACATTCCGCCCGGACGGCTATTACGGCCTGTCGAAGTGCTACGGCGAGCTGATGGGCGAACTGTATTTCGCGAAGCACGGCATCGAAAGCGTGCTGGTTCGCATCGGCTCCTGCTTCCCCACACCCACCGATGCCCGCATGCTTGCAACATGGTTGTCCTACGATGATCTCGTGAGCCTTTGCGAATGCGCGATCCGGGCCGAAAGTGTCGGATGCATCAAAATATGGGGCACCTCAAACAACAAGCGGATGACGTGGTGGCGGGGCGATGCGCGCGAGATCATCGGCTGGTCGCCGCAATCCAGCGCCGACGGCTACGCCGAGAAGCTTGCCGACAAGACGACAGGCGACCCGGTCGTCGAGCAGCACCAGGGCGGCGCTTATTGCAGGATCGACTACTCCCGCCCGAATAGTCAGATGCCGAGATAGGCCGCCTGCACCTGCTTATTGTTGGCGAGCTCCGCGCTCGTCCCATGCATGATCACTTTGCCGCTTTCCAGGACGTAGGCACGCTGCACCAATGTCAGGGCACGGCTGACATTTTGCTCGACCAAGAGGATCGCCGTGCCCATGGCATGGATTTCCTGGATTTTCTGAAACGTGATGTCGGTTACGACAGGTGCGAGCCCGAGCGACGGCTCATCGAGCATAAGCAACCGCGGCTTCAGCATCAGGCCGCGGCCGACCGCGAGCATCTGTTGCTCGCCGCCGCTCATCGTGCCGGCGAGCTGCTTGCGCCGGGCTGCGAGCACGGGAAAGATATCCAGGACGAGCTCGAGCGAACGTTTGCGCTCTGCTTTCGCCGCCGGGACATAGGCGCCGATTTCGAGGTTTTCCTGCACGGTAAGTTCAGGGAAAACTTGGCGTCCTTCCGGCACATGCGCGATGCCAAGCTCGGTTACCTTGTACGGAGGCAACGAACCGATATTCCTCCCGCCAAACGTGATCGCGCCCGAGGTCGCTCGCAGAAGACCGGAAATCGCGCGCAGCGTCGTGCTTTTCCCGGCGCCGTTGGCGCCCAAGAGGCCGACGGCTTCGCCTTCACCCACACTGATGCTGACATCAGCAAGTGCCGGCACCGCGCCGTAGCTCGCGCTGACCCGTGACAGCTCTAGCACGGCGCCGCTCCGATCTGCGTCGCATGGACATATTCGGTACCGAGATAGGCGCGAATGACTTCCTTGTTCGCGACTACGTCATTCGGAGTTCCCTCGGCGATCTTCTGTCCATGATCGAGCACGACGATGTGGCGCGCGACCGCCATGATCGCGCGCATCACGTGCTCGACGATGACGATGGTGAGGCCTCGCTGCGACAGCTTGCCGATCAGAGCGACGGCCTGATCGATCTCGGCTGGATTTAAACCGGCCATGACCTCGTCGAGCAGCAAAAGCCGCGGCTCGGTGGCAAGCGCGCGCGCCATTTCAAGCCGGCGCTGGTCTATCGTGGTGAGGCTGCGCGCCGGCACATGCTCTTTGGCCGAGAGGCCGACGAACTCGATAGCCTCGCGGGCACGCGAGCGCGCGACGTCAAGGCTCTTGTCGCGTAAGAAAGCGCCGGTCATCACGTTGGCAAGCACTGTCATCGTGCCGAAAGGACGTGCAACCTGGAACGTGCGGGCGAGACCGTGCGCGCACACTTCGTACGGCCGCAGGCCGACGAGCTCGCGGCCGAAGGCGCAGACCGAACCGGAATCCGCGCGGTGAAATCCGGTGACGAGATTGAAGCTCGTGGTTTTGCCCGCGCCGTTCGGCCCGATGAGCGCAAGTGTCTCGCCTTCGTTGACCGTGAAGCTCAGGTCCTGAACGGCGCGCAAGCCGCCGAAGCGCTTGCTGAGATTGCGGACAACCAGCGCTTCAGCCATCGAGAAGCGCCTCTTTCGTGCGCGCCGGTCGGGCATGGACGAATCGCCGATAGGTATCCGTGAACAGGCCGAGCAAGCCGGACGGCCGCCAGAGGATCACCGCGATCAAGATCAGGCTGTAGACTGTGAGCTGCACGCCGCCGGCGCTGCTGCCGAGCCAGCTCTGCAAAAGCGCCGACGTTGTTTCCAACAGCACTGTACCAACGACCGGACCCCAAAGCGTGCCGATGCCGCCGACAATCGAAACCAGCGCCGCCTCGACGGAGATGTTGAAGCTGAAAGCGGTGGCCGGATCGATGAAGTAGATGTACTGAACATAGAATGTGCCGGCGAGCGCGGTCAGAAACGCGCTGATCATGTAAATATCGCGCTTCACCCGCGGCGCGTTGACCCCGATGGCTTGCGCGGCGTCCTCGTCCTCGCCGATCGCGACCAGGTAATATCCCATCCACGAGTGCTCGATGCGGTAAGTGATCGCGAGGCCAAGCGCCAGCAGAGCGAGCGCGACGTAATAGTACGAAGATTTGTCATCGAACTGCATCATCAGCGGCGCATAGCCGAAATTCGGAATCGTCGTTCCCTCGGCGCCCCAGGCGAAATCGCGGAATTTCAGAAACAGCAACATCAGGACTTGCGCCGTGGCGATCGTCGCGATGGCGAAATATGGACCGCGCAGACGGAAGCACAACGCGCCGATCGGCAGACTCGCCAGCATCGCCACGACGCCGCCGGCGAGCATGCCTAACCACGGCGAGATGCCGAATCGGATTTCCAGAATCGTCGAGGTATATGCGCCCAGACCGAAATAAGCGGCGTGGCCCAGAGAGAGCTGCTTGGCATAGCCGCCCATGAGGTTCCAGGCGACGCCAATAAACGCGAACAGCAAAATGCGAATGAAAATGTCTGTCGCAAACCGGTCCGTCACGACGAGCGGCAATACGATAACGATGGCGATAAAAGCGCCGAGCCAGAGCCACTTGCGATAGCCCTGCATCATCGCGCACGCCCGCCGGCAAGACCGCTCGGCCTGAAGGCGAGTGTCAGCAGAAGCATCAGGAAAACTACGATCAAGCCTGAATCAGCGCCGACGAATTGGATGCCGAGCGATTCGGCGATGCCCATCATCAAGCTGGCGATGAGGGCGCCGGTGACATTGCCAAGCGTTCCCAAGACGACGGCAACGAAGGCCATCAGCACGAACACTTGCCCGGCCATGGGCGAGGCCGGGTAGAATGGCATGAGCAACGAGCCCGCCGCGCCTGCCAGCGCCAGCGCCGCGCCGAAGGCAACCGCGAAGACACGATGCGGATTGATGCCCATCAGCATGGCGACGTCCGGATTCTGCGCCGCGGCGCGCATGGCTTTGCCGAGATCGGTAAAATGCAGGAACAGCCAGAGAATGCCGCTGAATACCATTGCCAGAACAAAAGCGATGAGTTTTGCCAGGGGCACATAAAGCGCACCGAGATGGATCGACTCGTCGGAATAGAAGGTATGCACGGTGCGATAATTGGCGGTGAATAGGAGCAGCGCCAGGTTCATCAGCAGAAGAGAAAGCGCGAAGGTGAGAAAAATCTGCGGCATGTCGCCGAGCCCCAGCACGCGACGAATCAAAAAATGCTGCACAAGCATGCCAAGGACGAACAGAACCGGGATCGAGACGGCAAGCGACACGAGAGGGTCGATACCGAACCTGCTCGCCAGGAAAAACGTGATGTACATGCCGATCATCACGAACTCGCCCTGGGCGAAGTTCACGATCTTCACGACGCCGAAGATCAGCGTCACGCCGATGCTGACGAGGGCGTAGATGCCGCCGATGAGCAGGCCGTTGATAACGGCCTGTGCCAAGGTCTCCAGCATCGGTTTTGCGGCGCCTTACGTTTTTATCAGCGGTGCGCGGGCATCCTCTTTCGGAAACACGCTAGCGAGATCGCCATTCTGCCACTGCACGCCGACGGGGTGGCCGTAGATGTTCTTGCCGTCCGGGCCGAACTTCACCTTGCCGCCTGGACACATCGCGGCGTAACCCTGCGATACATCGAGTGCCGCCAGAGCATCGCGCACTTTCTGCGGGTCGGTCGAGGCGGCGCGCTCGAACGCATCGGCAAGCATGAAGGTCTGCGCGACGAGACCGCCGGCATATTCGAACAGGAATTCGCCGTACGTCTTCTGATAGACCGCGTTCACCTTCTGCGCGTTCTCATCGGAATCGTGGTTCCAGTGGGCAACGCCCTGCAGACCATCCGCGAGACTGCCGACGGTCTTGTAGAAGTCGGGAATGACGAAGCCGCCGGAGCCGCCATTCATGCCGATCTTCAACCCGACCTGCTTGATCGTGCGCACGATCAAGATGAGGTCGTTGAGATACGAGACGGAGAACAGCATGTCCGCTCCCGAGGCCTTGACCTTGTTGATCAGGGGGCTCGCGTCGGCAAATCCCGCGGAATAAGGCTCGAACAGCACGATCTCCACGCCCTCGCCCGGCGCCTTTTCGCGCAGGCCGTTGGAAGTGGAGGTGCCGAACGCGGTGTTCTCGAAGATCACCGCGACTTTGGGTTTCTGGCTTATAAGCCGTGACATTTGCAATTGCGCCTGCGCAAACTGTGAGGCGCGCGCAAACGGCGTGAATGTATAGCGGCGATTGACGTTGAGCTGATCGGAACTCGATCCGGTGATCAGGGGCACCTTGGCGCGCTCGGCCACTTCGCTGGCAATCAGGGTGAGCGCGCTAGCATAGCAGCCGTGAATGGCGGACACTTTCGAGCCGTTGATCAGCCGGTCGGTTTCGGTGCGCGTCACCGTCGTGTCGCTTTGGATATCGGAGACGATGAGATTGAGCTTGGCGCCGCCGAGTGATTTGATGCCGCCGGCATCGTTGACCATCTGCACGGCAAGTTTCGCGGCGTTGACGCAGCCCTGCCCGATTTGCGCGAGACTTCCGGTCACGGGATAAAGTGCGCCGATATTTACGGGCTCCGCGGCGTAGCCCCTGAGCGGGATCGCGCCGAACGCGGTCGCGGCGAGCACGCCGCCTGCGGTCCTGGTGAGAATGTCGCGACGGGAAAGCGGTTTTGCTTTCGCGTCATCTGCGCCGTGCTGTGTGTTTGGGACGTTGCTCTCTTCGGAGCCTGGCGTGATGGAACTCGTTTTCATTTCTATTCCTCCCGTTCGAACGACTATAGCTGTGGCTGCCGAATCCTGAAAGGGAGGCAAACCATCCGGCGCGCCGCTGGCAAACTCCGTAGCATGCTCAACCGAGGAGGGTGAAGGACAAGCGCGCATTCGCCATGACGGCGCTCCTCCTGAGCGTAGCGCCCGGTATGCCGGCGGAGATCAACGTTATGAGCGGCGGCGCGCCGAAAGAGGCGCTCGCAATCCATCCCCCGATTCGAGAAGCTGACCGGGCATCATGTGAAGATGACGTGTGCGGTTATCGCCGCGTTGCAGCAAAAACTCACGCCCGGTGAGACACCCGACGAGCGCAGTAGCGGCGGGTCTGGCTGCTATTGGGAAGCGCTAGCGATCAGGTGAAAGAACGAACTCCGCGATCGCCTCGATGAAAGCACCTGGTTGTTCGAGAGGCGGGCAGTGACCACAGCCGGGAAGCTCAATGTAAGACGCGCCGGTAATGTGCTCGGCCATTTGCCGGCATAAAGGCGGCGGTGTCGCCGCATCGAGCTCGCCGCAAAGAACCAGCGTCGGGTTGCGGATTGCCGCAAGTTGCGGGACGAGATCGGTCTGCGTCAAGGTTCTGCAGGCGGCGATGAAAGCTTCTGGAGCGACGCCGAGCAGCACTTTGCGCCGCTCCTCGATCGCGTTGGGATGGGCATCGAGATAGGCTTTGTGGAACACGCGGTTCGCTGAAATTGTCGCAACGGATGCGATGCCTTCGATGGAAACCTTTTCCGCCATCAACTCGAAGGCTTTTCGGCCCTCTGGAGGGAAACCGGCCGCCGCGTCGCTCAGGACGAGGCGACCAAAGCTGTCGCCGTGCCGGATTGCCATGGCCGAGGCGATCGTGCCGCCGAACCCGTTGGCAATAACGATCGTGTCAGGCGCCAGTCCGTCCCACTGGAAGATCGTCCCCACCAAATCGGCATAGTCATCGATTCCGGGCGCGATCGCCGGGGATCCGTGGAAACCCGGCAGATTGACGAGTGTCACGCGGAAGCGCTCGCAGAGCCACGGCAGAACGGGATCGAATGCGGTGCGATCGGCGAGCAGTGAGTGGATGAGCAGGAGGTCACGCCCGGCGCCGGCGCGCGCGCCAGTCAATTTGCCGCCGGCAAGAGTGACGTTCTGAATATCGACCACGACGACTCCTGAACCCGCGCTGCGTAGCAGAGGCCCGTTGTCCTCGCAACGGGAGCGGGCCATGGGGTGTTTGCGTCCCTCTCCGCGCCGACTAAGATCGGGTATTCGGCGAATGCAGCGAGAGTCCGTGAAGCCGGCACCCTTCATCTACCACGATCCGCAGAGCCGCGCCGATCTCCACGATCTGCTTGCGCGCCTGGAAAATACCAAGCTGCTTGCCGGCGGGCAGTCGCTGATGCCGATGCTCAACATGCGGATCGTCGCCCCGGACCATGTAATCGATCTCAACAAAATGCCCGGAATGGACGGCATTGCCATCGGTGGTGATCACATCACGATCGGCGCGATGACGCGCCAGGCCAACCTGCACGATTCGCCTGACATCAAGGAGCATTTGCCTATTATGATCGCGGCACTCGATCATGTCGGGCATTTCCAGACCCGCTCGCGCGGGACGATCGGCGGCTCCTGCTGTCATCTCGATCCGGCGGCGGAACTGCCGGCTTTGTGCAGCCTTTATGATGCCGAGTTCGATGTCTCCGGGCCGAACGGAGCGCGCAAAGTCGCGGCACAGGACTGGTTCCAGGGGTATCTGCAATCTGCGCTCGCTGAAGATGAAGTTTTGGAGAGCATACGCGTGCCGCTGTGGCCCGCAGGCGCGACATATGGCTTCAGTGAATATGCCCGCCGCCGGGGCGATTTCGCCATTGCCGGCGCTGCCGCGCTTTTCGCGTGGCGGTTCGATGCAACAATCGATCGGGCGGCAATTGTGATTTTCGGCGTCGCGCCAGACCCGGTGCGCCTCCGCGAATTGGAACGAGACCTCATCGGCAGACGACTGGATGGCGAGGCGATCCATACGAGCGCGGTCGCCGCAAAACGCATCGAGGCGATGAGCGATCCGTACGTCTCGGGCGATTATCGCCGCCGCCTTGCCGGCATCATGGTCGAGCGCGCCCTCACAGCCGCCGCGCAACGCGCCGAGATGGCGGCGTGAGCGACACCCGCCGCATCACGCTCATCGTCAACGGCAGATCACGTACCGCGGACGTGGAGACGCGCGTTCATCTTGCTGACTTCCTGCGGCAGTCGCTCGGCCTCACGGGCACGCATCTCGGTTGCGAGCACGGCGTCTGCGGTGCGTGTACGATCATCGTCAACGGTCGCGCAGCGCGCTCCTGCCTGATGTTGGCGGTGCAGGCGAATGGTGCCGTAATCGAAACGGTGGAGAGCCTCGGCGACATCGATGCACTCTCCCCTCTGCAAAAAGCCTTTTCGGAACATCATGCGTTGCAATGCGGCTTCTGCACCTCCGGCATGCTGATGTCGCTGGAAGCCTTTCTGCGCGCAAATCCGCACCCGGATGTTGCCGCGATACGCGAAGCAATCTCCGGCAATATCTGCCGCTGCACCGGCTATCAGGGAATTGTCGAGGCCGCTCTCGTCGCGGCGGCTGAACGCAGAGGCGCCGCATGAGTGCCCGCTACTTCGGCGCGGCAGTGCCGCGGCTCGAGGACCCGCGCTTGCTTGTCGGCCGTGGACGCTATGTCGACGACATCTCTCTGCCCGGGATGCTGCACGCCGCCTTCCTGCGTGCGCAGGTCGCGCATGGGCAGATACGCGGTGTCGATGCCGCAGGTGCGCGAACTATGCCTGGCGTTGCGGCAATCTACACGATGGCCGACTTCGCGCTGATCGCGCAGGGGCCGATGCCGCCAATGGCGCCACACCCGCTGATAAAGATACCGATGACTTATCATCCACTCGCGATGGACGAGGTGCACCATGTTGGGGAGGCGATAGCGGTCGTTCTCGCCGACACACGCCAGCAGGCGGAAGATGCGGCGAACGCGATCCATCTTGACGTCGAGGATCTGCCCGCCGTTGCCGACGCGACAGCAGCGCTGGCAGCTGATGCACCGCAGGTCCATTCCGGGAGAGACAGCAATCTTATCGGCACATTGCGCGGCGGCTTCGGCAACATCGATGCCGCTTTCGCGAAAGCCGACCACGTCCTCACCGAAACGTTCTCGATGCATCGTGGCGGCTGTCATTCGATGGAATGCCGCGGCGTGATCGCCGCGCCAGACGCGCTCTCCGAGGAGCTCACGATCTACACGTCTTCGCAATCGCCTTACATGGTGCGGCGACATCTCGCGCAATACTTGAAGCGCGATGAATCCACCCTGCGTGTTATCGCGCCTGACGTCGGCGGCGGCTTCGGACCGAAGGGCAACGTCTACCCCGAGGAATTCGCGATCGCGCTCGCTGCGTTGACGATCGCGCGTCCGGTGAAGTGGATCGAGGATCGCAGCGAGCATTTTGTCGCGACAACGCAACAGCGCGGTCAAGTCTGGACGCTCGATGTCGCTTTCACGCGCGAGGGCCGGATGTCGGCCGTGCGCGGCCGCTGCATACACGACAACGGTGCCTACGCGCCGTATGGGCTGATCCTGCCGGCGACCGCGCTCGCGTCGTTCCCCGGGCCCTACGCATTGGAGGCACTCGACATAGCCATCGAGGTGGTGCTCACGAATTTGGTGCCGACCACGCCGGTGCGCGGCGCGGCGCGTCCATGCACGGCCTTCGTGCTGGAGCGACTCGCTGACCGCATCGCACGCCATCTCAATCTGGCGCGTGAAGACGTGCGCCGCCGAAGCTTCATTACCGCTGATCAGATGCCTTACACGACCGGCATGAAGGCGCGCGACGGATCGCCGATTTCCTACGACAGCGGCGATTACACCCGGGCACTTGACCTCGCGCTGGACAAGATCGATGCCGCCGGCTTTCCTGCGCGCCGCGCGGCGGCGGCAGCGCGCGGCAAGCTCCTCGGCCTCGGCATCGCCTCGTGCGTGGAGGACACCGGTCTTGCGCCGTTCGAAGGAGCGACCGTGCGCATCACCCCCGCCGGAAAGGTGGTGATTGCCACCGGCGCCGCCAGCCAGGGGCAAGGCCACCGCACCGTGCTCGCGCAGATCGCCGCCGACGCGCTTTCCGTCGATATCGCCGATATTGCCGTAGATGCAGGAGATACAGGCAAATTTCCGCTTGGCATCTCGACGATCGCCAGCCGCATCGCCGTCACCGCCGGCTCTTCCGTCGAACTCGCCGCGCGGAAGGTACGGAACAAAGCATTGAAAGCAGCGTCCTTCATTCTGGAAGCCGCAGAAAACGACCTTGAAATCGAGAGCGGAGTAGTGCGGGTGGTCGGCGTGCCAGGCATGCAGGTGTCGCTCGGCGAGATTGCACGCGCTCTTTCGGGGAGCGCCGGATTGCTGCTGCCTGGCCATCTGGAGCCTGATCTCGCCGCCACCGCCTATTTCGAATCTAACGCGCTGACATTCGCATACGGCTCGAACACGTGCGAGGTCGAGATTGACCCCGCGACCGGCGATGCGCGCCTGACGCGTTACGTGGTCGCGCATGATTGCGGCCGTCTGATCAATCCGCTCGTCGTCGATGGGCAGATTCGCGGCGGCGTCGTTCACGGCATCGGCAATGCGCTTTACGAGCGCATGGTTTATGACGAGATCGGCCAGCCGCTCTCGACAAACTACGGCGAATATCTACTGCCGCTGGCGACGGAGATGCCTGACATCGAGATTCACCACATCCAAACACCGTCGCCGCGCAATCCGATCGGCGTAAAAGGCGCAGGCGAGGGCGGCACCATACCGGCTGCAGCATGCGTGATTTCGGCCATCCAGGACGCGCTTGGGGCCGGCGCGCCTTTCATCGGCGAGCATCCGGTGTCGCCGGAACGCATAACAGATTGGCTCGACGCCATGTCGTGAGCCGAGAATTCAAAAGGAGGGACAGATGACAATCAGCGATGCCGCCGCGATGCCGAGTGGTAGCAGCGTACAAACCGGAGCGCGTCTCGACCGTCTGCCGATCTCAAGCTTCCACAAGCGTATTTTCTGGCTCATCGGTGCCGGAATGTTCTTCGACGGCTACGATCTCTATGTTGGCACGAACGTGCTCGGCTCGACTGTGTCGACGCACTTTTCGACCCTTGCTCAGAACGCGCAATTCGTCTCCCTGACATTCGTCGGCATGACGATCGGCTCTCTCGCAGCGGGTTTTCTCGGCGACGCCTTCGGGCGGCGTTTCACTTATCAGGTTAACCTTCTCATCTTTGGTCTCGCGTCGCTCGCGGCCGCATTCGCGCCGACTATGGAATGGCTGATCGCGGCGCGTTTCGTGATGGGACTCGGCCTTGGCGCCGAAATCGTTGTCGGCTATTCGACTCTTACAGAGTTTGTGCCGCCGCGCTCGCGCGGGCGATGGTTGTCCTTCATGGCCCTGATTGTCGTTTGCGGACTGCCAGCAACGACGATCCTTGGATCGCTGATCATTCCCGTTTTCGGCTGGCGACCAATGTTTGTCATCGCCGCGATCGGCGCGCTGATTGTCTGGTACTTGCGCAAAGCATTGCCCGAATCGCCACGCTGGCTCGAAGCGAAGGGTCGCTTCGCCGAAGCGGAAGCTCTCGTTAGCCAGATTGAGCGCGAATGCGGTGTTTCCACACCCTTGCCAGCAGCTGCCCCGAAGGCGCCGCTCGTCACGGCACGCGATTTGTTCGGATCGACGCTGCTGCCGCGCCTAGTGCTAGGCTCGATCGTCCTCATCGTCATCAACACGCTGATCTTCGGCTTCGTCACCTGGCTGCCGACGTTCTTCGTGCAGGAGGGAATCACGTTGACGCGGTCCTTCGCCTACACCGTGATGATCTCGCTTGCGGCGCCGATCGGCTGCGTGATCGGCGCGTTCCTCTCGGATCGCGTTGGGCGCCGTCCGACAATCATTGGCGGCTCCATGGCGGCGATCCTATTCGGCGCGCTTTATCCCTTCATGAAGGATCCGGCGCTGATCGTCGCAACCGGCTTTTGCCTCTTGCTCGCGATCTACGTGCTCGTCGCACTGCTCTACGGCGTCTACACGCCGGAACTGTTCCCGACCGAGGTTCGCCTTCGCGCCAGCGGCATCTGTAACATGCTCGGTCGCGGTGCCACCATCGTCTCGCCGTTCATCGTCGTGGCTTTGTTCAAAGCTTACGGGGTGAGTGGCGTCACGAGCTTCATGATCGGGTTGCTCATCTTGCAGATCGCGGCCGTATGGTTCTGGGGGATCGAGCCGGCGCGCAGAGGCTTGGAAGAGCTGAGCTCCGACGCAACTGGGTTGCAGGCCGGCATCGGCGCTCCCGCATCGCGCTGATTTCAGCTGCCGGTGAAGGCAGGCTTGCGCTTCTCCATGAAGGCAAGCCTGCCCTCGCCATAGTCGCGGCTTCCGAAGCACTGCCGCACGCGTTCCGCACAGCCCTCCAGATCGCGCTCACTCGGGTCCTTCGCGATCTGCTGAAATACGTATTTGGCCGTACCGATCGTCAGCGGCGCGTTTGAAGCAATCGTCGCCGCGTAGTCAGCGACATAGCGCTCGAGCTCGTTCTCCGACAACACCCGGTTCACGAGGCCCATGATCTCTGCCTCGCGTGCCGTGAATTGCCTTGCCGTGAAGAATATCTCTTTTGCAAACGGCATCCCGACAACTTCGGTCAGACGCTTAAGCGGAGGCAATCCGTAGCCGAGACCGAGTTTTGCCGCGGGCAATGCGAATCTGGAACCATCGGTCGCAATGCGCAAATCGCAGCTGACCGCAAGCCCGAGACCCCCGCCAATGCAAAAGCCGTGAATTTTTGCAATGGTTGGCTTCGGAAAGCGATGCAGACTGGAATAGATTGCTTCCGTGGCGGCATTGTAGCGCTGCACCGCCTCCACTTCGGAACGCTCGTCGTCGAATTTCGACACATCGGCGCCGGAGACAAAGGCCTTACCGCCCGCACCGGTGACGACAACGACGCGAATTTCGGGATCGGCGGCGAAATCGGCCAAAATTTCTTCGGCGGCTTTCCACATCGCGAAGCTGACGGCGTTGCGCTTCTCCGGATTGTTGAAGGTCATCGTGCCGACGCCGTCCACCGTCTGCGCCAGCATCTTGCCCTCGGCGAATGAAACCTCTGCCGCCATGACTATCTCCGCTCCAAGCCGCTCCGTATTCCGCTCAGATTATCCGCTCGCGCGCGAGTTCCTCGATCTCGTCAGGCGCAAGTCCCGCTTCCTGCAGAACCTCTCTCGTATGTTCCCCAACAGCGGGCGGGTAGCGCTCCATGTGCGAGGGCGTGCGCGACAGCGTCATCGGCTGCTTGAGTAACGTGAGCTTGCCGACATGAGGCGAATCGATCGCCACCTGGGGTTTTACATGTTGTACTTGCGGATCGGAGAAAACCTGATCGATCGAATAGATGTGCCCACAAGGCACACCCGCCTCGTTAAGCCGCTTGATCCAAGTATTGCTGGGCCCTTCGCGCAGCTTCGCGGCGATCTCTGCATTGAGGCAATCGCGGTTGTCTGAGCGTGCCTTCGAATTCGTGTAGTCGGGATTCGAGATGAGTTCCTCTGCACCAATGGCGCGGCAGAACCGTTCCCAGATTTTCTGACCGGTCGTCGCGATATTGATGTAGCCGTCGCGCGTCTCGAACACGCCAGTCGGGATCGACGTCGGATGATTGTTGCCGGCCTGTTTCGGCACCTCGCCTTCGGTGAGCCAGCGTGCCGCCTGGAAGTCGAGCATGAATATCTGCGCCTGCAACAGCGAGGTCTGCACCCATTGCCCCATGCCCGAGCGCTCGCGTTCGATCAACGCGAGCAGAATGCCTTGCGAGCAGAAAATGCCGGCGGTGAGGTCGGCGATTGGAATCCCGACGCGCACCGGACCTTGCCCGGGGAGGCCGGTGATCGACATGAGCCCTCCCATGCCCTGCGCGATCTGATCGAATCCCGGCCTGTCACGATAAGGCCCGTCCTGACCGAAGCCGGATATCGAGGCGAGAATGATGCGCGAATTGAGCGCCTTCAGCGATTCGTAGTCGATCCCCAAGCGGTCTTTCACATCGGGGCGGAAGTTCTCGACGACCACATCCGCCTCGGCGGCAAGCCGGCGGAACACCGCGATGCCGCGCGGGTCTTTCAGGTTCAGCGTCATGCCGCGCTTGTTGCGCTGCAGGTTCTGGAAGTCCGACCCACTACGCGGACCGCCGAGCGGATCGCCGGCCTCGAGTCCCTCCGGCATCTCGATCTTGACAACGTCTGCGCCCCAATCGGCGAGCTGGCGCACCGCCGTCGGGCCGGCACGCACGCGTGTGAGGTCGAGGACGCGAATACCTGAAAGAGGAAGAGGATCGTTGGATTTCGTCATGTCCCGTTGTTCTACTGACGCAATGCAGGTCATTTCGTTCCCGATGTCGCCGCGCCGAAGCCTGGCATGCGGTTGGCCAGAAGGGTAATAGCAAAAGTAAGCACGAGGAGCATGAGCCCGAGGACGGAAATTGCACCGAGGTTCCCGCTCTCGTTCAGATCATAGATCACCACAGGCAGAACCTTGGTTTCCGCCGTAAACAGCATGATGGCAGCCGACAGTTCGCGCATCACGCCGATGAAGATGAAGCACCAGGCCGCGATCACGCCGGTGCGCAACAGAGGTGCGGTGATGTCCCTGAGCGTTCGCAGCCTCCCCGCGCCGAGAATGCGGCCCGCCTCTTCCAGTTCGTGCGCAACGCCGGTGAACGCCGACTTTAGCTGCTGATAGGCGCCCGGAAGCTCAATCGTCACGTAGGCGATGATCATGACCCAGATCGTGCCATAGAGGACGACCGGGCCACGGGTATAAGCGATAAACATTCCGACACCCAGGACGATCCCGGGCACCGCGGTTGGAGCCGTCGCGAGGAACCCCAGCACCGAATGGCCGAAAACGGCTTTGCGGCTGACGAGATAACTGACGACAACCGCCAGCCCGGTCCCGAGAACCGCCGAGACGAATGCAAATAAGAGCGTGTTTCGCAGAGCAAGGCGCGTTGGCGAGAATTCGAAGAATACAAAACGCACGTGTTGCAAGGTGAGATTTTCTCGCGAAAGAGGCTCTGCTAGGGTCGTTGTCAGTGCGGCTTTGAGGAGGGCGAAATAGGGCAAGAATACCGGGAAGCATAAGACGAGAAGACACAAAAGAAGTGCGGCCCAGCGCCAGGCGCCGAGTTCGACGCCTCGCGTGAGACTACTGCGCCCGCCGAGTACGACATAGCCGCGCCGGCCGAGAATCCAGGACTGCGCTTTCAGGAGAACGACCGTTGCAAGAAGCAGCGGCACGGAAGCGGCCGCTGCCAGCCCCGGGTTCGGCGGATATTGGAATAGGCTCCAGATTTTCGTTGTGATCGTATGAAAGCCCGCCGGCAGCGCCAGGATCGCCGGCGTGCCGAAAAGGGTCAGCGAGCGCAGGAACGCAATCAGCGCGCCCGCCAGAATCGCCGGCAAAGCGAGCGGCAACGTGATGGTAAAGATGATGCGCCACGCCGGCGCGCCGAGGATCGCCGCGGCATCCTCCATGTCGGCAGGAATGCGGTCGAGCGCGTTCGCCACCAGGACGAAAACGAACGGGAAGGCATAACAGCTGTCGACAAAGATGAGCCCCTCGATCGAATAAATATCGATGAAATGCACGAAGGGCGGCAGGTCGTAGAGCGCACGGTACCAACCGTTGATAAGGCCGCTGTTCGGTGCGGCCAGCACTTCCCACGCGATCGCTCCTAGAAAAGGCGGCGTCACGAAAGAGGCCGTGATCAGCGCCCGTATGAGGCGACGCGCCGGCATGTCCGAACGGGCGACGATCCAGGCGATCGGGGCAGCAATTATAGTCGCGAGGCAGCCGACGGATGTCGCGACGATGAGGCTTATTTGCAGCGGCGCGAGCAGCGTCGGGTCGGTGAAGAGACGCTCGAAATTCGCAAGCGACGGCGCACCTGTCTTGTCCGTGAGCGCCGAGACGGCGAGCCAAAACAGCGGCAGCCCGACAAGCGTCAGAAGGATAATCGCGCAGAGGACGAAGACGAGAGCGCTCGGATCGAAGCGGCCGGGAAGCCGCGCATGCCGCGTGCCCGGCAGTCGCACCGCCGCTGCAGATGAACCTTCAGCCCTCACGTTCCGAAATACTTCGCGTAATTTGCCTTGATCTCATCCACCTTGTCGACGACGGCAGCCGGATCATCGCGCATGAGCTTGATCTCCTTGAGCGGGGTGCGCCCGGCATGTTCGCGCGTCCTGGGATGCAACGAACGCAAGCCCCCAACATCGATAAGGAGCTGCTGCGTCTCGGCTGTGAATAGGAAGCTTTGGAACAACCGAGCCGCATTAGGATGCGGTGCTTTCGCCATCACTGCGCTTGGCGAAGCGATGAACGGCGTGCCCTCCGATGGGTAGATGACATCGACCGGCTGGCCCGATTCCTTCAACGTGAACAGATTGTACTCGTTACCGTCGGCCATGATCGGCCGCTCGCCCAAAGCAAGCTTCTTCGGCGGCTCGGTCGAAGACTGAACTTGCATGACTTTCTGTTGCCCCAGCTTCTGCAAATAGTCCCAACCGAGATCGCGCGAAATCTCGAAAGTTGCGGTCAAAATCGTGCCGCTATAGCCGGGATGGCCTTTGACCATCATGCCCTTCCATTTCGGGCTGAGGAGATCCGCAAAACTTTTCGGAGCGTCGGCGGCCTTCACGTACTTCGTGTTGTAGCCGATCGGACTCAGGGTAGCGCGCCATGTCGCGTAATAGCCCTCCGGATCGGTATTATCGTTGTAATAAGCGGCGACATCCTCCGGGACATACGGTGCAAGTAAACTTTCCCGCTTCCAGATGATGTAATGGGCTGCGTCTGAGGAATTCACGACGTCGGCATTGTTGATGTTGGCTGAACGTTCCTGTTCAACCCGCTGGAACACGCGTTCCGAACCTGCGCGCTCGACGAGCACGTCGATACCAGGATACTTCACTCTGAACGAGGCGGCGACTTTTTCCGCGACTTCCACGTCGACCGCGGTGTAGAAGCTGACCTTTCCCTCCTTGCGCGCCGCCTCAACGAGTTCTGGCGTGACAGGGCTCGCCTGCGGCAAAGCGATCGCTTCGCGACCGGCGAATACCGACAAAGCGGCGACAAGGGCCCAAGGCGCGGCGTGGGACGGTCTCAAAGACTTATCTCCTCACAAATTGTTCAGTCGGACAGTGCTCGACAACTCTCCGGAGGCAGCCTAACCCAGATAGTTTCGCCTGGGGCAGCGGAAAAAGCGACCGGCGTCGTCGAGCGCAATTGCTGTCCCCCCCACAGCTCCAAGAGATAATCGCGGTGCGAACCAAGATAAATCTGCCGCATGATTCTTGCCTCTGCGACATTCGTATCCGCCGGGGGCCGGTCCCGCGACAGTTCCACGTCATGGAAGCGGATCGAGACGGCCGCAGCTTCGCCGACGCACGCCTGGCCGAGCGCACAGCGCAGCGGCCGGCCAGCCACCTCGATGGCGTCCGAACTGATCCCCCGGCCCTCGAGAAGATTCGCGCCGCCGATGAAGCCCGCGACGAAACGTGACGCCGGCCGCTCATAAATGTCCGCCGGCGGGGCCGCCTGCTCCACCCGCCCCCCATTCATGACGACGATGGTATCAGCGGTGGTCATCGCCTCCGTCTGATCATGCGTGACGTAGACCGTCGTGTAGCGGAACTCGTCATGCAGACGCCTGATCTCGAACCGCATCTCCTCACGCAGATTGGCGTCGAGATTCGATAGCGGCTCGTCAAGCAGCAGGATTTCAGGCTCGACAACGAGTGCGCGAGCCAGCGCCACGCGCTGCTGCTGTCCGCCCGAAAGCTCCGCGGGATAGCGCTCCGCGAGGGCCGAGAGCTTCGTGGCAGCTAGGATTGCCCCCACCCGTGCACCAACGTCGCTCTTCGGCACGTTCCGCAGTTTCAATCCGTAGCCCACGTTCTGTGCAACACTCATGTGCGGCCAAAGCGCGTAACTCTGGAACACCATCGACATGCCGCGCAACTCGGGCCGAAGTGTCTGACCGGGCGACGACATGACCTGCTCGCCGACCCGGATCTCGCCGGCATCCAGCGCGGCGAATCCGGCGATAAGCCGCAGGATTGTCGTCTTGCCGCAGCCAGAGGGGCCGAGCAGACAGACCAGCGCTCCATCGGCGACGTGAAGATCGATGCCGTTCACCGCGACAGTGTTCGAATAGCGTTTGGTCACGCCTTTGAGATCGACGGCGGCCATGGTCCTCTATCTTCTCCGGCTTTGCCTTGGAATGCTGCCGTCCCTGCCTATTCGCCTCTAAAGCTTGCCGTCAACGAGAGCCGACCGAAGGAATTTACGCCATCGTAATGGGTCAGGATGCCCTAGTCAGGCCGAAACCCTCTCCAGCTCAGGGAGCGGCAGGCAGCCGCGCGCTTCCAGTTCGGCGCGCAGGACATTTTTGCTGATTTTGCCGTAGCCGGACTTCGGCAGCTCGTCCCAGAAGAAGATGCGCTTGGGCAGCTTGTAGCGTGCGACCTTGTCTTCGATCCATGTCAACAGCTCGCGCTCGTTGAGCTGCGCCCCTGGACGCAAGATGCAGACGCCGATACCGACCTCGCCCCAAGTCCTGTCGGCTATGCCCAGGATTGCCACCTCGGCAATTCCCGGATGCGTGAGTATCTTCTCCTCGACTTCGCGTGGATACACATTCGAGCCGCCAGAGATATACATGTCTGAGGCGCGGCCGGTGATGTAGAGAAAGCCCTGTTCATCCAGATAGCCGAGATCGCCCGTCCGGAACCAGCCGTCGCGGAACGCTTTCGCATTGGCCTCCGCATTGTTGTAGTAGCCGGCGAAAACAGCGAGCCCGCATACGCAGATCTCTCCCATCTCATTGGGTCCAAGTTCGCAACCCTTGTCGTCCTGGATCGAGATCTGCATTCCCGTCCGTTCATAGCCGCAGGTGCCAATCTTTACGCCGGGTTCGCCTTCCGCGTCGTGAAGCTCCGCCGGAAGGACCGTAATGTTGCCGGTCACTTCGCCGAGTCCGAAATATTGGACCAGCACCTTCCCAAGCTTAGTAAGCGCACGCGTCTGGTCTTCGCGATACATGGGCGCGCCGGCATAGATCACATGACGCAGCGATGAATGATCGTAGGCGTCCACGGACGGATGCTCGGTCAGCATTTTCAAGATCGTCGGCACAGTGAACATGTTCGTGATACGCCACTTCTCGACAAGCCGCCACGCAGCCTCGCTGTCAAAGCGATCACCCCCGAGCAGGACGGTCTTGGCGCCGCGTGCGACCTGCGCGAGCGCATGGATGCCGGCGCCATGGGAGAGCGGCGCGACCACAAGCGACGCGTCGCTGTGGGTTGTCCCCGGCATGAGGTCGCAAAGATGATTAGTGACGACAAAGCCCATCTGGCCATGCGTGAGTACAGCCGCTTTGGGGCGGCCGGTCGTTCCGGACGTGAAGAATAACCAGCAGGGATCATCATGCTCGACGGGCGCAGTCGGTGCCGCTTCGCCAGCATAGGCAGCGGCCAGCGCGTCATAATCTTCGCCAAACTCAGACGCTCCAATCGACAGGACGAAGCGAATTCCGGATGCCGCCCCCCGGGACGCGCGTACGTGATCGGGGAAGTCGCTGCTGCAGATCATTGCGGATGCGCCGTTCGCTTCAGCGAGATAAGCGACCTCGTCCGGAGTCTGGCGAAAGTTGGTCGGGACCCAGACCGCGCCAATCCGGAAACATGCAAACATCGACTCGTAAAGCTGATTGCAATTCCTGGCTTGAACGAGGACGCGGTCTCCCTTGGTGACACCCCTTTCAATTAGGGCTGCGCCTACGGCATCGACTCTTCGATCGAGTTCCGTCCACGTCCAGGTGTTCTCGCCCCACGCAAAGCCGATTTGGTCGCCGTACCGCCTACCTGACTGTCGCATAAAATGCGCGAGGTTCATCACGCGCTTCGAATACCGCTCAACGCCGCCGTTCGGATGCGGTGAAGCAGTCACTTCGTGCGTTCCAGGATGGAAACGTAGTTCGCGACCGCGGCACCTCCCATATTGAAAACGCCGCCGAGCTTGGCGCCCTCGATCTGCATCTCCTGCGCTTCGCTCATCAGCTGCAGGCAGGCCATCACATGCATTGACACGCCGGTCGCTCCGATCGGATGACCCTTTGACTTCAAGCCGCCGGACGCATTGATCGGTAGCTTGCCGCCCTTCTCCGCGATGCCTTCGCGCACGACGCGATAGCCACCGCCTGGTTCAGCGAGGCCCATCGCCTCGTATTCGATCAGCTCGGCGAGGGTGAAGCAGTCATGCGTCTCGACAAAATCGAGATCGTCCAGAGAGATGCGGGCACTTTCCCGCGCCTTTGTCCAGGCCCGGCGCGCACCCTCGAAGGCGGTCGGATCGCGTCGCGAGAGCGGCAGAAAATCATTGACGTGAACACGTGCGCGGAAGGCGATGGCGCGCTGCAATGTCGCCGCCGTTTCTTCGTTGACTACGACGAGGGCGGCGGCGCCGTCGGAAATCAGCGAACAATCGGTGCGCCGCAGGGGTGCTGCGACATACGGATTCTTCTCCGACACTGTATTGCAGAACTCGAAACCGAAGTCGCGGCGCATTTGCGCGTACGGATTGGAGACTCCGTTGCGATGGTTCTTTGCGGCGATCCGGGCAAGCTCTTCGCTGCGATCACCATAGCGCTGAAAGTAATTTTGTGCGATCCGGCCGAATACACCGGCAAAGCCGCCGATGATCTCGCCTTCTTCCTTGCGATAGGAGGCGCTGAGCAGGATGTCGCTCGTCTCTGCGACCGGCTTCGCCGTCATCTTTTCAGCGCCGACCACGAGGGCGACGCGGCCACGCCCGCTCTCAATGAAATCGAGCGCCGTGTAGAGCGCGGCCGATCCGGTCGCGCAGGCGTTCTCGGCCCGCGTCGCCGGCACATAGGCGAGATCCGGCTGACCCAAGGCGAGCTGCGCAGTTTCAAAGCCCTGCTTTGAAAATCCGTTATTCATCACGCCGACATAGATTCCTTCAACTTCCGCCGCTCCTATTCCGGCGTGCGCGAGCGCCTCGCCCGAAACACGCCCCATCAGGCTTTCGACATCTGGGTCGTCCAGCTTGCCGAACGGAGTGTGGGCCCATCCGACGATGCATGCTCTGGTCACGCTGGCCTCCTCATGCCGGTCTCGCCGTCATTGAAAATGTTCAGGTTATCTCTTCCTTCGCGGGCCCTAAATCTTGGTCAGCGAGTGGAGATCACGCGTGTGCGACTCACGTACTCTGCATCGCAAATTCTGTTCTGGGCAAATCCGCGCTGGCCGAAAACGATCTATTTGAATTTTCGAGCCCCTGACCAATTGCCTGGCGACCCCGACTGGATTCGAACCAGTGACCTACTGCTTAGAAGGCAGTTGCTCTATCCGGCTGAGCTACGGGGTCCATACGGCAAGGTCAGTGGGTCCATTGTTGCGTGCGGTTCGGCTTGAAATTGTCTGCATATTGCATGATCCGCGGCTGCACGGGTTTCGACTCTTCAACTCTGTAGGCAATGCCGTTGCGCTCGGCATAGGCGATCGCCTCCTCCTTCGTCGCGAAGGAAAGACGGAGCTGCGATTTCATATCGCTCGAACTCGTCCAGCCCATGAGCGGCTCCACCTCACGTGGCTTCTCCGGGCCGTAGTCAAGCAGCCAATATTTCGTCCGCGCCCAGCCGGATTGCGTGGCGCTTTTCACCGGGCGGTAGATACGTGCCGTCATCGTCGGTTTCTCTTGCCGTATTCAAGGTGGTCGGGGCAGCAGGATTCGAACCTGCGACCTGAAGTACCCAAAACTTCCGCGCTACCAGGCTGCGCCATACCCCGCCGGACCGGCTTCCCAGATAAGGTCAGAGGAAATGGGCGAAGCCTCACCTCCCTGTCAAGCGCAGCGAATCGGCCTATTTCGGGAAAATCGAGGCACGCACCATGTCCCCGCGGCGGGCATGAATCCGTGCTGCGGTCCCGGCATTGACCTCCAGCACCGCAACCACGGGCGCTCCGGACGGGATCAGATTCTCGGAGAGCGGTTCGGCGTTCTCCCTGATGGAGACGATCTTCCCGGCCCTGGAGATAAAGATCATGTCGAGCGGCAGGTAGGTGTTCTTCATCCAGAATTGCACGGGCTGCTCGGCCTTGAAGTCGAACAGCATGCCGCGGTCATCGGGCATGTAGCGCCGAAACATCAGCCCTTTCGCAAGCTGCTCGGGAGTTCGCATCACTTCAACGGTAAAGCCATGAGTCCCATCGGAGGTAACGATTTCAAGAGTCTCTAGCGGCTCTTGGGCGCGCCCCGGTGCAACGGCAAGACAGATCAGCGTCAGGGCGCCGGCAAGAAAGCTGCGGAACGCGAGAGCGCAAGAAAGGCGCGGCAAGACAGTCCTCCTCAGCGGAGGTCGGGCCCGTCCGCGTCAATCAAGATGGCGAGCGCGGCCGTTTCGTCAATGCGAGGCGGGAAGGCTCGTCTCAAGGCGCCGGACCTCGGCGGCCATCAGGCCCTTGGAGCCATAGCCGAAGCGCACAAGCAGGCTGTCGCCCGGCTTCAGGTCGGCGATGCCATAGCGGCGCAGTGTTTCCATATGCACAAAGATATCTTCGGTGCCTTCGCCACGTGTCAGAAAACCGAAGCCGCGCATGCGGTTGAACCATTTCACGACGGCGATTTCGAATCCACCTACGGGCGTGACCTGAACATGGGTGCGCGGGGCCTGAAGTTCGGCGGGATGGACAGCAGTCGATTCATCCATTGAGACGATGCGCAGAACCTGCAGGCCCTTCGGCCGCCTTTGCGCCTCACAGACGATATGTGCACCCTCCGGCGCGGTTGAATATCCGTCGCGCCGCAGCACGGTCACGTGCAGGAGAACGTCGGGAAGGTCTGTGTCGGGAACGATGAAGCCGTAGCCTTTGGCAACGTCGAACCACTTGATGCGGCCGCTGATCTCAACGAGATCAAGACCGGCCTCTTCGCCGTATTCGTGACCGCGTTCAAGATCGAAATCAGCCGCTGTCGGATCTCTGCCGCCCACTGACGAGCCCCCACCGCACCAAGACGCTTTACCCGCACACGCCCCTCGCTGGCGGGCCCCCAACGGCGAATCACGACACGGAGTCCAGAATCACCGAAGTCAACATAGCACTGCCATTTTTCCGGCAAAGCCGAAATTCAATTCACTTGTGGATGATGTGGACAGTGTTGCCGTTGCGCAGCAAAAAACCGCTTTCAAGCGGCGAACGGTTCCAGAAACTCGCCAATCTTTCCTCGCAAAACGAGGTCGGCCAAATCATCGAGCGGCGTCGGCTCCCTGTTCACGATCACGAGTGAAGCTCCGTGCCGCTTAGCGGTGAGCGGAAAGCCGGCCGCCGGATAGACTACGAGAGACGAACCGATCGCCACGAAGAGATCGCAGGCGAGCGTCTCCTCCTCGGCGCGACGCATGGCCATCTCCGGCATCGCCTGGCCAAAGGAGATTGTCGCGGATTTTATGTAGCCGCCGCACTCGCATTCCGGTGCCGCACCAGTCCGCTCGAAATCGCGCCTGATATCCGCGAGTTCGTAGCGGTGCCCGCAAACAAGACAGCGGGCATACGTTCCGTTGCCGTGCAGTTCGATAACGCGATCGTCCGGAACACGGGAGGCTTGATGCAGACCATCGATATTTTGCGTGATGATGGCACTCATGCGCCCAGCCTCGATGAGCCGCGCCAGCGCGCGATGGCCGCGGCCAGGCTTTGCATGCGCGTAGAGATCGTCCATGACGAACTTGCGGCGCCACGCCTCCTCGCGCATCAGCGGATCGCGCAAAAAATCGGAAAATTCGATCGGCCGGTTTTTCAGCCAGGGCGATCCCGGCGAACGGAAATCCGGCACCCCGCATTCCGTCGAAATGCCAGCGCCCGTGAAGCCGACAGCATGGCGGGCGGAATCGAGAAGGGACTGTAGTTCGGTCCTGCCCTGATCAATCGACGCGACGATCACGTCATCCCCTTCAATGCGACGTTTCCAATTAACCGCTCGCGTCACCGCCGGCCGGAGTGCGGTCCAGAGGTATAACGCGAACGTCTTTCCGGACAGGAACCGATATCTCGTTCGTTGCGGCGGAGCGCACTTCGATCACTTGCGCCTGACCGACGTCCGAGCGAAAACGATCTCCGGTTCCGCTCGTCGGCGTAAATAGCGAAGCGCCAAACAGGACCGCAATCGCCGCAAGGCTCATGGTGACGGCGAGTTCCGGCAAGCGGTCGCGCCCGTGGAAGCGGACACGCAGAGACGGCTTCAGGCGCAAAGCGCCGGATTCGAATGATATCGGCAAGACAGTTCCCCTCGTCTTTTCCGATCTATGGCCAAGCTGGCGTCCAAGCGCCGTGCGGAAGCGCACATCGTGAGTGACGTGCCAACCGCACCTGCGCAGCTTCAGGGCTCTTACCAGTGGTGATGATGGCGCTTATGCGAGCGCCGCGGTCCCACGTAGACCGACCGGCCGACGCCGGGACCAGGTCCATATGCATATCCGGGTGCATAGCCGTACCCGTACGCTGGTCCGTGGCCGTAGGCCGGGCCGCCGCCCCAGTAGCTCATGGGCGGCGAGTTGTAGCCGATCATCGGACCGCCGGGAGCGCCCCAATAGACCCCATTCTGGTACCCGTTGTTGATACCTTGCGCGGTTGGCAGGTTCCGGGCGCGGGCATCGCCCAGCCCCGTGTCCATACCGCCGCTACCGCCACCCCCCTGCTGGGCGTAAGCGGAGCCCGAAACGGCGGCGCCGATCGCCAGCGCGCCCACAAGCGCCATTCGTCGGATCATGCTCTGTCTCCTGGTTGATAACAAGTCGAACGCCTTATCAGTGCCTGTGCCGGCGGGCGCGGTGACGGGAGATATAGGCGGAACGGCCTCTGTAAGCAGTCGGGCCCGCGGCGTAACCAGGGGCTGCATAGCTATAACCGTAGCCCGGTCCGCCATAGCCATTGTTGATGCCGAACGAGGTCGGCTGATTCTGCGCTCTGGCGTCGCCAAGACCGCCACTTCCAATGCCTTCCATCTGGGCATAGGCCTGACTGACGGACAGGGCGGCGAGGAGGCCGAGGGTTCCCACGAATGCGAATCGTTTCATCTTCAATGTCCTGTGTCCGGATGTTGCGGATGGAATGGCTGCTGATTGTCCGCTAAGAACGCGGTGGAAGCTTAAGGGTTTCGTGTCGTGGCAAAGCGTCACGGCGATGTGAAGAGAGATAGGAAATGCCGGCTACTCCGCTGACGCTCGGGAAGGAACTCATCGCGGCCCAAACCGCGAAAATGTTGATCGAGGTCAAGGCCATCCTCTTCGACGCCGAGAAGCCTTTCACCTTCACCTCGGGTTGGGCAAGCCCGGTCTATGTGGATATGCGCAAGATCATCTCCTATCCGCGCCTGCGAAATGCCATTCTCGACTTCGCCGTGACGACGGTCCAGCACGAGATCGGCTACGAAACGATTGATGTTGTTGCGGGCGGGGAGACAGCCGGCATCCCGTTCGCCGCCTGGCTCGCCGACCGGCTGATGCTGCCGATGCAGTATATCCGCAAGAAACCCAAAGGCTTCGGCCGCAACGCGCAGATCGAGGGCGATCTCCACCCCGGCGGCCGCGCGCTGCTTGTCGAGGACCTCGCGACAGACGGGCGCAGCAAAGTAAATTTCTGCAATGCACTGCGGGAGGCGCAGCAATCCTGCGCGCATGTCTTCGTCTTCTTCTTCTACGACATCTTCCCGCATGCCCGCGAGGAGATGGCCGAGCTCGGCGTGACGCTGCATTATCTCGCGACCTGGTGGGACGTTCTGCGCGTCGCGCGTGAAAATGAATATTTTGCGACACGCACGCTTGATGAGGTCGAGAGCTTTCTCAAAAAGCCCGCCGAATGGTCGGCGGCCCATGGTGGTATCTCTGAATTCAAAGCCGCGGGTTGAGCGGCAAACAATCGGGAGGAAAGTACATCATGTTGTTCCGCGCATCGTCTGCGCCCGCATTGGCGTTTGCCCTCGCGTGCGCTTCACCAGCTGCTCGCGCCGAAATCGCCGTCTCGTCCAATGACGCGCACACGGTGACGGTCAATGGTCAGCAGATTGCCGCCGAACCGGCCGCTGCCGACACGCTCTCGATCGTCGATCTGGAGCACTACCCGCCGCAGGTGACGGCGACGATCGACGTTCCAGGCAGCGTCGTCGGACCGCCTTATGCGGTTGCTGTTGCGCAGGACGAGAGTCTTGCGATCGTTTCATCCGCCACAAAGCTCGATCCCGCCGATCCCAAAAAGATCGTGCCGGACGACCGGGTTTCCGTAGTCGATCTCGCCGGCGGACCCAAAGTTGTTCAGCAGGTTACAGCCGGAGCCGGTGCGACATCGGTCGGCCTCTCGCCCAGCGGCAGCCTGGTCCTCATCGCAAACCGCGCTGAAGGCAGCGTTTCGGCGTTTCGCCTGAACAATAAAAAGCTCGAGCCGCTCGACAAGGTCGATCTCGGTAATCCCAAAGCGGGTCCGAGCGGGCTTGCCTTCGTCTCAGATCGCGTCGCGCTCGTTACGCGCGACGGCGACAACATGATCAGCGTGCTGCGCATCGACGGCGACAAGATCGGTGTCGACCCGCGGCCTCTCACCACGGGCGTACGGCCCTACGCGCTGGGCGTGGCAAGCCGCGGATCGCTGGCCGCAATATCGAATATGGGCCGCGGCGACGGCGATATCGACACGGTGAGCCTGATCGATCTCGCGTCTGAGCCCTTCCGTACCGTCGAGACGATGTCCGTTGGCAGGGGCCCGGAAGGCCTGCGCTTTTCGCCGGACGGCAAGTTTCTGGCCCTTGGCCTCCAGGAAGGCACGACCGCGAAGACCGGCTCGCCGTTTCAGACTGCCAATGGGCGTCTGGTGATCTATGCCGTCGAAGGCAAATCGCTGCGCAAGGTTGCGGAAGCGCCGATCGGCCATTGGTCGCAGGGAATCGCCTTCTCCAGGAATGGCGAGACCGTTCTCGTGCAGAACATGGTCGAGCGCACGCTCTCGGTGTTCCGTTTCGATGGCCAGAAGCTGACGGCAGGCACGCCGATCGCGATCGGCGCCGGCCCCGCGGCGCTCGGTACGGCGTGGCGGTGAGTTCCACACGGGAGGTAGCGAGGCGGACCAAACGTGCTCGCTTTCGGGGCACGACAAGCCCATAGGTTTTGTGAAGACGGAAATTTATCTTCGGAGGAAAAATGGCAGAAGCAGTACACGAAATCGCCCACGAAGCGACGCACGACGCCGCGCATAGCGGAAAGGGCGAAGCCAAGCTGATTGGTTTGCTGATCTCGATTCTGGCCTTGTTTTTAGCCGTGTCCGAAATGCTCGGAAAGTCCGCACAGACCCATGGACTGGCTCTCAACATCGAGGCGAGCGACACGTGGAATTTCTATCAAGCTAAGACAATCCGGCAGACCGTGCTGCGCGCGACTGTGGAAAATGCGAAGCTCGCCATGCCAACGCCCGGGCCGGAAGCCGAAAAGCAACTTTCCGCTTGGCAGGCGAACATCGATCGTCTGGAAAGCGAACCGGCGAAGGGTGAGGGTCGCAAGGAACTGCTAGTCAAGGCGAAAGACATCGAGCATCATCGCGACGAAGCGTTCGCGAAGTACCACGCTTTCGAGGTCGCATCGCTGATCATCCAGCTCGGCATCGTGCTAGCGTCGGTGTCGCTTCTATCGTCGATCACAGCCTTTGCCTATGCGTCCGCTGCTCTAGGCGTGATTGGACTCGCCTTTCTTCTCAGCGCGTACACCAATTTCGCTCCTGTCATGCACTTATTGCACTAGGAAAGGCGGCCTGAACGGCTCGCACTCCGCCCGATTTGGCTTCGCAACCGCCAAACGCTATGCCTCACGCATGGACAGTGAAACATCCCCGCACGTCGATGTGAGGATCGACTCCCGAGAAGGCGGCGAGGTCGCCTTCGTCACCGTTGACAATCGCCGCAAGCTGAACATCCTTGGCCGCGCGCTGATGCGCGAGTTCATCAGCGTGATCGACTTGCTCGGTAGGCGCGATGATTTGCGTGCTGTCGTGATTTCCGGCGCGGGCGAGCGCGCCTGGATCGGCGGCGCCAACATACTGGAAATGGCGGAACTCCATGCGCAAAGCGCACGCGAGTTCATCACCCTTCTCCATCATGCCTGCCGCGCGCTGCGCGATTGTCCCGTGCCGGTGATCGCGGCGATCCGCGGCTACGCGCTGGGCGCGGGGCTCGAACTCGCCGCCGCCTGCGATCTGCGCATCGCGACGAGCGACGCAATCTTTGGCATGCCGGAAGTGAAGGTCGGCATTCCCTCCGTCATTGAAGCCGCGCTGCTGCCGACTCTGATCGGCTGGGGCCGCACGCGCGAGCTCCTGCTGTTCGGCAAGAATATCGACGCGGTGAAGGCATATGAATGGGGCCTCATCCAACGCGTCGTCGAGCCCTCTACTTTGGAGAACGCGGTGGAAGACTCTCTCGGCGCGCTCTTCGCCGCAGGGCCGCAGGCGATCCGCATCCAGAAGGCGCTCATCCGCAAATGGGAAGACCTCTCCGTCAGTGAAGCCATCCAGGCCGGCATCGATGCATTCGCAAGTTCCTGGGACAGCGACGAACCGCACCGTCTTATGCAAGCCTTTCGCGACCGGCGCTCGCGTTAGCCCAGGTGAAGACGCTTCCCACATTATGTCCCCCGCTGTGGGTGATGGTGGCCGCGCTGACCTCGATCTTTGCGATGAGTCAGGCCTACCGCACGCAGCCGGCGATCGTTGCCAATGCGATCGAGGCGGAGTTTCAACTGTCTGCGCAGGCGATCGGCGTCTTTGCCGGCGCTTTCCACCTGTCGTTCGGCTTGATGCAGCTCTTCGTCGGCGTCGCTCTCGATCGCTATGGCCCGAAATGGACTGTGACGGTGTTCTTCTCCGTCGCGGTTCTCGGCGCGATCCTCTGCGCCGCCGCGCCGAATTTTGCCGTGCTGATTGCCGGACAAATCCTGCTCGGCATCGGCAGCGCACCGGCTTTCCTCGCGGTGCTGCTGTTCATTGGGCAAGTCTACCCGCCGAAGCGCTTCACCAGCATTTCGGGCTACGCGATGAGCTTCGGCGGCCTCGGCATGCTGGCGACAGCGACGCCGCTTGCCTTTGTCGTCCAGACCTGGTCATGGCACGCGAGTTTCGTTCTGCTCGCCTTGGGATCGGCCCTGGCGCTCGTCGCCGTTTTTCTTCTCGTTCGCAATAAGCCGCGCGCCAACGCGGCCACGGAAACTGTGGGAACGGCATTCAGGCAAGCTGCCCTTTTGTTCAGAGCCCCGCAGACAGCTGGCATTCTCGTGCTCGGCGCCATCACCTATTCCTCGATGCTGGCATTGCGCGGTCTCTGGATCGTGCCTCTGTTCGTGCAGCGCCACCACTTCACGCTTGTGCAGGCGGGCAATGTCGTTCTCATTCTGTCAGTCGCGATGCTGCTGAGCCCGATGATCTTCGGCCGCATCGATCCCGGCGTGCGCTGGCGGCGGCGGCTCATCGTCGCCTGTGCTCTCGTCTCGGCTGGACTCATCCTTGGTCTCGGCTCTGCAGCGCCGCGATCCGCGGCCACCGATATCGCGCTCACGCTCGCGATCGGATTGGTCTCGGGCTTTATTATCCTGCAATACGCCGACGTTCGTGCCTCCTACCGGGCGGAAGTCGCCGGTCGTGCGCTGGCGATTTTCACGATGGCGATGTTTTTGGGCGTCGCCATCGTGCAATATCTGACGGGATTGGTCGCCGGATTCGTCATCGCGCACGGACAGGAGCCGCTCTTGGCGGTGCACGCTACACTCGGGGTTTTGTTGGTTGCCGCGTCCGCCGCTTTTGTTGCGCTTCCGCGCGCGGCGATGAACCAGCCGGCTGTTGTGGCAACTAGAGGACATGAATGACCCCTAAAATTCTCAGCCTCGAAACCATATATGAAGGGTGGTCCAGGTTTTCGCGCGCGATGATCCAGACCGACGGCAAACCGTTCAAGCGCGAAATCGAGGATCACGGCCGCGCTGTTGGGGTACTGCCTTACGATCCGGAGCGACGTAGCGCGATTCTTGTGCGCCTCTTGCGCGCACCCGCCCTCATCGCAGCTGGTGAAGAATCGCTTCTTGAAGCGCCTGCCGGCCTGATCGAGAAGGACGATCCTGCGGATGCGGCGCGGCGCGAAGTCATGGAAGAAGCCGGCATTCGCATTCGCGAGCTCGAACATATCGCCACGGTTTGGACTATGCCCGGAATTTCGACCGAACGCATGGACTATTATCTCGCGCCGTTTTCGCAGGCCGATCGGGTCGGTAAAGGAGGCGGCGTTGCGGGTGAAAACGAAGACATCACCGTCGAAGAGCATTCGCTCGCCGAACTCTGGTCTTGGGTGCAGCGTGGCGAAATGTCGGACCTGAAGACGCTGACCCTTCTCTTTGCTTTGAAGGATCGTCATCCCGAACTGTTCGACTAGCCGCCGTGCCCAACTCCCCTGCCCCGATCTTCGACGATGCGTTTCGATCGCAACTGCTCGATCTGATTGCCTGGCGCCGCGATGTTCGCCGCTTCCGCCGCGAAGCGCTTGCATCAGGCACATTGGAGCGGCTCATCGAATACGCCTGTCTCGCACCCTCCGTGGGTCTAAGTCAGCCATGGCGCTTCGTTATCGTCGAAGAGGCAGACCGGCGCGCCGCAATCCGCGCCTGTTTTGAGGCGTGCAATGCCGATGCTCTACGGGCGCAAACGCCGGGTCGCGCCGCTCTCTACAGGCGGCTGAAACTCGCCGGACTTGATGATGCGCCGGGGCACATCGGAGTGTTTGCAGATCGCTACACCGCGCAAGGCCACGGCCTTGGGCTTCTGACGATGCCTCAGACCATCGACTATTCCGTTGTGATGGCGATCCACACGCTGTGGCTCGCCGCGCGAGCCGAGGGAATCGGTGTCGGCTGGGTGTCGATCCTCGATCCTGTGCGCGTCGGCAAGATCCTGGGGACGCCCATGACATGGGCGTTCATCGGTTATCTGTGCATCGGCTATCCCGTCGAGGAGCACGAGATGCCGGTTCTCGAACGGGAGCGTTGGGAAAAACGGCGGCCGGCCGACGATACCATTCTTCATCGTTAGCCGCTCAAGCGATCCTGACATCGAGCAGGATCGGTCCGTTCGTCTGCGCAAGCGCGTCGCGGAGCGCCGCCGCCAAGTCCTTCGCGTGTTCCACACGCCGCCCCGGCACGCCCTGCCCTTTCGCAATCGTGACGAAGTCGATGTCCGGCAATTGCGTGCCGACGACGCGATCCATTTGAAAATGGTCTTTGAATTCCTCGAGCGCCGCGTAGCGCCTGTTGTTGAGGATGATGAAGACGATCGGCAGCCGGTTCTGCGCGGCGCTCCACAGGCCTTGGATCGCATACATCGCCGAGCCGTCGCCGATCAGCGCGATGATGCGTTTTTCGCGCTCGGCAAGCGCAATGCCGATCGCTGCGCCAAGCGAAAATCCGAGCCCGCCGCTCGCCATCGTATAGAACGAGTCCGGCCGGTCGAACGGCAGATAGGCCTGCATCGGCTGGCGCGCGGTCGGTGATTCCTCGACGACGATACTGTCGGCGGGACGCTCAGCTGCGAGCGTCTGCATTACGAATTCCGCATTCATCGGGTCTTTTGCGGGCAGGACCGGCGGTGCCCGGCGAGATGCGGGCGCCTTGCGTTTCGGCGGGTGCGACTGATCGAGAATATCGCGTAACGCAAGCCGCACGCTTGCCACGACCGTGTTGCCGACCGGCGACCAGGAAGCGACGACCGGGTCCTCCGTGATGTGGAAAAGCGTCGCGTCCTCGGGAATGTGCGGCCCCTCGCCTTCGACATGATAGGTGAAGACGGGCGCGCCAATCACGAGGATGAAATCGTGGCCGGCCAAAGCCTGACGAATGCCCGCGCGGGCCGGCGGCAGAAAGCCTGCAAACAACCTATGGTTTTGCGGAAACGACGCGCGCGCCGCGTGCGGGCTTGTCCAAACCCGCGCCTGATGGCGCTCCGCGAGCGCGACGATCTCCTGCCACGCCTGATCGCGGTCGATTTCGGCACCAGCGACAAAGACCGGGCGCGCGGCGCGATCAAGCGCCTCGATGACTTGGCCCAGCGCCTCGGGATCGGCACGCAAAGCGCGGCTGACCTGCCGTTGCGCCACCGGCGCGGCGATCTCGTCCCAATCGTCGACGGGGATCGACACGAACACCGGCCCCCGCGGCGGTTGCATCGCGATGTGATAGGCGCGCGCCAGCGCTTGCGGCACATCGGCGGCACGCGCTGGCTCGTTTGCCCATTTCACATAAGGCTTAGGGAATTCCACCGCCTGCTGCGCGAAAAGAAAGGGATCGAACGGCAGGATCGAGCGGGCCTGCTGCCCCGCTGTGATGATCAAGGGCGTAGCGTTGCGGAACGCGGTGAAAATATTGCCGAGCGCATGTCCGAGGCCAGCGGCTGAGTGCAGATTGACGAAAGCGGCGTTGCGCGTGCGCTGCGCATAGCCGTCGGCCATCACGATGACGACAGATTCCTGCAAACCCAGGATGTAACGGAAGTCGTTTGGGAAGGCGCGGAACATCGGCAATTCGGTCGAACCGGGATTGCCGAAAATCGTATCGATGCCGAAGGAGCGCAAGAGATTGAGCGTGCTCTCGCGGACGGTGATGCCCTTAGTTTTTTTATTAGTCATGCGATGTCGCCTTACCGCAATCAATGGCCCTCGACAGGGGGCGTTCCATGCGTGTGAAAGGATTCGATCGTCTTCAGGCCCCAGGCTTGACCCTTGGCGCGCTCCGCCTCGCTCCACACGATCGGCTGCCAATCCGGCGCCAAGATGAGACGCGCGCCGGCATTGGCGACCTCAACGCGATTGCCGCCGGGCTCGTAGACATAAAGGAAGAACGTCTGCTGGATCGCGTGTTTGTGCGGGCCGGTCTCGATGAACACACCGTTTTCAAGAAAGATGTCAGCAGCGCGCAGTATCTCTTCCCGGCTGTCAAGCGCATAGGTGACGTGGTGAAAGCGCCCGCGCGTGGCGGTATGATCGCGCGAATAGGCAAAATCATAGCTCTTGTTGGTGAAGGTAATCCACATCGCGTCTTCCGTGCCGTCATTGAGGATGATCTGCTCGGTTAGCCGTCCGCC
>JAXDNH010000072.1:0-22516 GCA_034669525.1 Methylobacteriaceae bacterium
TGCCCGGGATAGGCCGCACAAGAGAGCCCGCTGCCGGGACCTGCGTGAACATTCCAGACAGGGCTGCGCGCCATTGACAAGGCCATGCCCGGCTCCCCACACTTCGCCAAAACGAGGTCGGCTCTTCGGCCTGTCTGGGAGGAATCGATGAAACGCGCGATCGCAAGTGTCGGGTTGGGTATCTGCGCGGGCATCCTCGTGAGCGGCGCGTCGTTTGCCGCCGAGGACATCAAGATTGGCGTGCTCTACGATTACACGGGCCCGTTTGCGGGCGGCGGCTCGAAAGCGGCGGCGATCGGCAACAAGATCGCGATCGACATGATCAACGAGAAGGGCGGTGTCGAGGGCCACAAGATCGTCGGCATCTACACCGATGCGCAGTCGAAGACCGACGTCGCGATCAACGAGACCGAGCGCCTCCTCAACGAGCAGAAGGTCGACGTGATCATGGGCGTCTTTTCGAGCGCGCAATGCGTGCCGATGGCCGCCAAGATCGATGCGGCGAAAAAAATCTTCTGGGCAAACGTTTGCGTCTCGTCCGCGGTGTTCAAGGACAGAAATTTGAAATACGTGTTCCGCGCCAACATCCATTCCGACCAATATGGCGATGCCTCGTGCACGTTCGTCAATGAGAACGCGAAAGCAAAGTTCGGAAAGGAGCCGAAAGAGCTCAAAGTCGCGATCATTTACGAGGACGGGCCGTATGGTTCCGGCATCGCCCAGGCAAACGAAGCGCGCTGCAAGGACTTCGGCATGCAGATCGTGCACAAGGAAGCCTATACGGCGACCTCGACCGATCTCTCTGCACTCGTGACGAAGCTTCGTCGCGCGCAGCCCGACGTGATCCTGCACACCGGATATAATCCCGACATCACGCTATTCCTGCGCCAGGCGAAAGAAGCCGGCCTGAAATTCCAGGCGCTGATCGGCCACGGCGCCGGCTACAGCCAGATCGACAAGCTCTACGAGACCTTCAAAGACGATGTGAACTATCTTCTCGACGTCGATCCGGCGCCGGCGCAATTGCTTGATGCAAAGACACTTGCACCTGGTCTCGGCGACCTCACGACAGAACTCATCAAGCGCTACAAGGCGGAGACGGAAGCGAAGGAAGTGCCGCCGCACGCCTCGATGGGCTTCAATCACACCTGGATTTTCCTCACCGACGTGTTGCCGCGGGCAATAAAGAAATACGGCGGCTACGATCCCGAAGCTTTGCGGAAAGCCGCCCTCGATACGGACATTCCGCTCGGCGGCACAATCCAGGGCTACGGGATAAAGTTCTTTCCGCCGGGGACTCAGATGGCCGGACAGAACGAGCGCTCGCTCCCCGTGGTGATGCAGTTCGTGAAGGGCGAAATCAAGGTGGTCTGGCCGGCGGCGATCAAGACGGCCGATCCGGTTATGCCGTTCCCGGCGGGGCACGCCTACATGCGCTGAAAAAAGGTGCCACTGCTCGACGTTCGAGGCTTAAGCAAACGCTTCGGCGCGCTCAGGGCAGTGAACAATGTTTCCTTTGCGGTTGAACAGGGCGAAATCCTTGGGCTGATCGGCCCGAACGGATCGGGCAAGAGCACGACGTTCAACTGCATCGCGGGATTGTACACGCCGAGCGCCGGCAGCATCGCGTTCGAGGGTAACGAGATCGCCGGGCTCACGGCCAATCGCGTCTGCCATAAGGGGATCGGGCGCACGTTCCAGATTCCGCGGCCGTTCCGCAATCTGACGCTCGTCGAGAACGTCGCGCTCTCGGCCTATTTCGGTCAGGACCGCAGCACGAGCCGGCAGGCGTGCTGGGCGCACGCCGAGGAGGCGCTGGCGCTGGTCGGATTGCCGACGGATGCACGCATCACCCTCGATGGGCTCGGCGCCGCGGCGCTGAAGAAGCTCGAGCTCGCGCGCGCGCTTGCGACGCAGCCGCGCCTCCTGCTTGCGGACGAGAGCCTCAACGGGCTCGATCATCGCGAGATGGAGCAGGCTGCCGAAATGCTCGGCCGCATCCGGCGCGAGAAGGGCATCACGATCGTCTGGGTCGAGCACATCATGGGCGTGCTCATGCGCGTGGTGGATCGCGTCGTCGTGCTCGACCACGGCGAAGTCATCTTCTCCGGCGCCCCCAAGGCGGCGCAGGACAATGCGCGCGTCATCGAGGTCTATCTCGGAACCGACACCGATGCTTGAACTCGCCGACGTCGATGCCGGCTATAGCGGGTTCCAGGCGCTGTTCGGCATTTCCATGTCGGTGAAGGCTGGCGAGGCGGTTGCCGTCATCGGTGCCAATGGCGCCGGCAAGACGACGCTCCTGCGCGTCATTTCCGGCCTGCTGCCGGCGACGAATGGTGCCATGACCATGGAAGGCGTGCCGCTGCGCAGCACGCCGCCGCACAAAATCATCGAGACCGGCATTGCGCATGTGCCGGAGGGGCGGCGATTGTTTCCGCGCCTTTCCGTCGAGAACAATCTCAAGATCGGTTCTTATATCCCCGCCGCGCGCGCAAAATTCGCCGAGCGTCTGGCTTTTGTCTACGAGCTGTTCCCCCGCCTCAAAGAGCGGCGCATGCAGCTCGCGGGAACGCTCTCCGGGGGTGAGCAGCAGATGTGCGCCATCGGCCGCGCGCTGATGAGCGGCCCCAAACTCATGCTGTTCGACGAACCCTCCATGGGACTTGCGCCGGTGATCGTCGCACAAGTCTTTGATCTCGTGCGCCGCATCCGCTCGGAAGGTTACACGGTGCTGATTGTCGAACAGAATGTGCGGCAGGTGCTGAAATTTGCCGACCGCTTCTACCTCCTGGAAGCGGGCCACATCAAGGGGAGCGGATCCGCTGAGCAAATGCTGGCGAGCGACGACATCCGCAAGGCATATATGGGTCTTTGATGCAGTGTGAGCTCGACATCTTTTTTCTTGAGGCGATGCTGAACGGCATATTGCTCGCCGGTCTCCTCGCGCTGCTGGCACTCGGGCTCAATCTGATTTTCGGCGTCATCGACGTCGTCTGGATCTGCTACGCCGAACTCGTCATGGTCGGCATGTACGGCATCAATTACGCCTACAAAGCCGGCGCGCCGTTTCCCGTCGCGGCGCTGTTCGGGATCCTGCTGATCGCGCTTGCCGGCGTCATCCTGCATCAGCTTGTCATTCGACCGGTGCTTGAGTCCGCCCCGATCAACCAATTGCTGGTTACCGGCGGAATGCTGTTCGTTCTGCAGGCCGCCGCGACGGTAGTGTTCGGCATCGACTTCAAGACTCTAGGCATCAGGCTTGGCTCGTACAACATTTACGACATGTCGTTCTCCTATGCGCGCATCATCACGTTCGCTGTCGCGAGCGCGGCCATGTTGCTCCTGTGGCTGTTCCTGTCGCGCACCTATGTCGGGATCGCGATCCGCGCCATCGCGCAGGACCGGCAGATTATGCCCCTCATGGGCGTCGATCATCGCTATGTTTATCTCGTCACCTCCGCGATCGGCGGCGGACTTGCGGGGCTCGCCGCCGTATTGATGGTGCTCCAGTATGACATCTACCCGCAGATCGGGCTGCAGTTTGGACCGCTGATCTTCATGATATGCGTGCTCGGCGGACTCGGCAGCATGATCGGCGGCTTTGTCGCGGCCTTCCTGATTAGCGAGTTCATTGCGATCGGGGGTTCGTGCTTCGCAACCGAATGGGGGTACGCCATCGCCTTCCTGTTCTTCATGATCGTCATCTTTATCCGGCCGCAGGGGCTGTTCGGGGGCAAGGCGTGAGGCTCTCCCGGAACGCAATCCTCGGTCTCGCCGTTCTGATCGCGCTGCCGTTCATCATCCGCTTTTTCTTTGGCGGCTCGGAAAGATATTATCTCCACCTGCTGATCCAGATCTTCATCTGGTCGTTCATCTATACCGGCTGGTCGATCATGGGCCGCTTCGGGCTCACATCGCTCGGCCACGGCGCGTTTACCGGGATCGGCGCCTATGGCTGCGTTCTCCTGTGGAATTATGCGGGGCTTACGCCTTGGCTCGGCATCCCGATTTCAGTTGTGCTTGCAGTCATGGTGGCGCTGCTCGTCGGATATCCGTGCTTCCATTTGCGCATCACCGGCCATTATTTCGCACTGCTGACGCTCGCCTTGACCGAATTCGTGCGCCTCTGCATCGTCGGATTGCGCGATTACACGGGCGGCTCGCTTGGGACGCAGCCGAAGCGCTATGGCGACGGACTTTCGCTCTATGCAATGCAGTTCGAGACCGATCGGGTCGTGTCGTTCTATGTCGCGCTTGCGGTATGGCTCGCCGGTCTTGTCATCTGGATGTGGGTCGATCGCAGCATGGACCGCTTCGCGCTCGAGGCGGCAAGTCAGGACGAAGAAGCGGCGGCCTCCGTCGGCATCGATGTCACCCGCGAAAAGCTGAAAGTGACGGCGATTTCCGCGGCGATGTGCGCTTTCGGCGGCGCGATTTACGGCCAGTATCAGATGTATATCGGGCCGGATACGATCGCCGGCTTGAGCGTGTCGCTGAACATCGTGTTCGCGGTCATTGCCGGCGGGCTTTGGGTGATGCTCGGCCCGACCATTGGCGCGGTGTTCACGCAGGTCCTATCCGAAGTCCTGCGTGTCACGATTCAAAGCACGGCGGGCCTGCAAACGGTCTTTGGCTCCTCGGTGCTGGCGCTCGATACCCTGATCTACGGGTTGTTGCTGGTATTGTTCATCATCTACATGCCGAAAGGAATTTTGGGTACAATATTAGAGCGGCGGGAGACGAGATATACCTCATCGACCGCCGCGCCGCTCAAAGCTCTGTAGCCGCCCGTGTCACGAGAAATGTCGCCAGCGCCGGTGCGGATCGCAATCGCAGGTCTCGGCGCAATCGGTCTGAAAGTGGCCGAGGCACTCGATGCCGGAATACCGGGCTGCGTGCTCTCGGCGGTCTCCGCACAAAACCTCAGCGGTGCGCGCGCCCGTCTGTCGCATCTGAAAGATGAGGTCCCCGTTGTCGACATAGGTGCTTTAGAGCCGCTCGCAGATTTGGTCGTGGAATGCGCGCCGGGCCATCTCCTTGGAGAAATTGTTGAACCCTTTCTCCGCGCGGGGAAGAAGGCGATCGTGCTGAGTTGCGGAGGGCTCCTCCGACATGACTCGCTCGCGAGTATCGCACGAACCTGCGGCGGGCAGATCATCGTGCCGACCGGCGCTCTGATCGGGCTCGATGCGGTATCAGCCGCAGCGGAAGGGGAGATACGCTCCGTTCACATGATTACGCGGAAGCCTGTGACGGGGCTTGTCGGTGCCCCATACCTCGTCGAGAACAACATCGATATTGAATCGATAAGTGCGCCCCTGCTTCTGTTCAAAGGAACGGCGCGGGCGGCCGCCGCCGGATTTCCGGCCAATCTCAACGTCGCGGTCGCCCTGTCATTGGCGGGGATCGGACCTGACAGAACCACGCTGGAAATCTGGGCCGATCCGGAGCTCGATCGCAACACGCACCGGATCGAGGTCGATTCGGATTCGGCGCGATTTTCGATGGTGATCGAGAATATCCCGTCGGAGAATCCGCGCACCGGCCGGATTACGGCCCTGTCGGTGATCTCGTACCTGCGCAAAATGAACGCACCGCAAAGAGTGGGGTCCTGACGTTGCCGTGCGGAGCGACCTTGAGGGAGCGAATCCCATGAAAGACGTACCCTGGCTCGGCGGGCCACTGCCGGCAATGCGGCTTGAAGCGCATTATGGCGATCGCGTCATCCAATGTTTCGTCGACAGGCCCCGAGGTCTCTTCGATCTGTTCGCGAACGCGGTTCAGCGCAATCCCGAGGGTGAGGCGATCGTTTCCGGGGAGCAGCGGATAAGCTGGCGGGTGCTTGATCAAAAGGTTTCCAGCGTCGCCGGCGCGCTGGCGGAACGTGGGATGGGACCCGGCGATCGGATCGGGCTCCTTGTCGGCAATCGCCCGGAATTCGTCATCACGATTTTTGCGGCGGCGCGCCTCGGCGCAATCGTCGTTCCGCTCGGAATCCGGCAGCAGAGCGACGAGATCGCCTACGCCCTGAATGATTGCGGCGCGAACGTGCTCATACATGATGCCGATCTCGCCGAGCGCATCCCGGAGGCGCGCGACATTCCGGGCCTCCGCCATCGCGTCTCGGTCGGGCCAGGCGGCGGCGCTGAACGGTTCCATACCTTAGTTGAAGCGGGATACGCGCGGGAGCCTTCTTCCGGCGGCGAGGAAGACACTGCAATTATCCTCTACACCTCCGGCACGACCGGACGCCCGAAGGGCGCGATGCTGACCAATCTCAACATCGTCAATTCGGCCCTGGCCTTCGAGCATTGCATGGGCCTGCGCCAGGACGAGCGCTGCCTCATGGCGGTGCCGCTCTCGCATGTCACCGGGCTCATCGCCGGTGTCGCGACGACGGCGCGCTGCGCCTGCACGCTGATCATCATGCCGGCTTTCCGCGCCGCCGATTTTCTTTCGCTCGCGGCAGCGGAGCGGATGACATACACGCTCATGGTCCCGGCGATGTACAATCTCTGCCTGCTGCAGCCTGATTTCGCGAGATTCGATCTCTCGGCATGGCGCGTCGGCAGCTACGGCGGAGCGCCGATGCCGCCCGCGACCATCGCGGACTTTGCGCAGCTTTTGCCGAACCTTTTGCTTATGAATGCTTATGGAGCAACCGAGACGACATCACCCACGACGATCCTGCCACCATCCTTCACCGCGACGCACGGTGCGAAGGTCGGATTGCCCATACCCGGCGGCAAGGTCGCAATCATGGACGACCGGGGTTCCGAGCTGCCGGCTGGCGACGTCGGCGAAATCTGGATCGGCGGTGCCTCGGTCGTGCGTGGCTACTGGAACAATCCGGCCGCCACGCAGAAGGAATTTACCGGCGGGTTCTGGCACTCCGGCGACCTCGGCAGCGTCGATGCAGAGGGATTCGTCAGCGTGCTCGATCGCAAGAAGGACATGCTCAATCGCGGCGGCCACAAAATCTACACCGCGGAAGTCGAGGCCGTTCTCGCCGCTCATGCCGACGTGGTTGAAAGCGCCGTCGTCGGCAGACCGTGCCCCGTGCTCGGCGAGCGCGTCCATGCTTATGTCGTCACGCGCAGCCCCGACACGCAACCGGAGTCGCTACGGCGCCACCTCGCCGCGCGGCTGTCCGACTACAAGGTTCCCGAGACGATGCACCTTTCGACGGAACCGCTTCCGCGCAACAGCAATGGCAAAGTGCTGAAGCGCGAATTGCGCGAGCGCCTGCTCAACGAGCTCGCCGCCGCGGAGGGGACCCTGTCGAACTAGAAGGGATGAGCGGCGGTGCGCCGCTGCTCATTCCTTCGATCTGGAGGTGGTATCGCGATCTGGCTGGGCGAAGACCGCCTTGACCACACCAATTATGAGAGGTTGTTTCCGATATTCGTGAACGTCGTGTTCAGACTGGTGCCGACGAGTTTCACGGCACCGATGATCACAACGCTGATGAGCGCGGCCAGGAGGCCGTACTCTATAGCCGTAGCACCGGCTTCGTCGGAGACAAAACGCGAGACGAGCACCTTCATGACTTCCTTCCTTCCGAAGACCTGCCGGTTGTAAGCGGAACTATTGAAGGCGCCGTTAAGCGGTGTCCGTAAACGAAAGATAAATTGCCGCCTTGATCGGAGGAGCGGGCCTCCCCGCCCGTCGCATGCCGCCCGGCTTGTGCCGCCCCTCGCCTGCTGACATAAGGCGCTCCGTCCACCGGAGCCCCGATGTCCACCCTCGCACCCCAATTCCATCAGCGCGTCTATTCCGGCGTGCAGCCCACGGGTAATTTGCACCTTGGTAACTATCTCGGCGCAATTACCCGCTTCGTCGAGCTGCAGAAGACGCACGAATGCATCTACTGCGTGGCCGACCTGCATGCGATCACCGTGCCGCAGGACCCGGGCGAGCTGACGGCCAGCATCCGCGAGGTGACGGCCGCCTTTATTGCTGCCGGTATCGATCCGGAAAAGCACATCGTTTTCAACCAAAGTCAGGTCGCTGAGCACGCCGAGCTTGCCTGGGTCTTCAATTGCGTGGCGCGGTTGGGCTGGCTCAACCGGATGACGCAGTTCAAGGAAAAGGCCGGCAAAGATCGCGAGAATGCATCCGTCGGGCTCTACGCCTATCCGGCGCTTATGGCAGCCGACATTCTTGTCTATCGCGCCACGCATGTGCCGGTCGGCGAAGATCAGAAGCAGCATCTCGAGCTCTCGCGCGACATCGCGCAGAAATTCAACAACGACTACGCCGCTTCGATCGAGAAGCACGGATATGGCAGCGCGTTCTTTCCCCTGCCGGAGCCGCTGATCCAGGGCCCCGCGACGCGCGTCATGAGCCTGCGCGACGGCTCCAAGAAAATGTCGAAATCCGATGCGTCCGATTATTCGCGCATCAATTTGACGGATGATGGCGATCAGATCGCGCAGAAAATCCGTAAGGCGAAGACCGATCCGGAGCCGCTGCCCTCGGAGACCGGCGGCCTCGCAGGCCGCCCGGAGGCGGACAATCTCGTCGGCATCTACGCGGCCCTGTCGGATCGCTCGCGCGAGCAGGTGCTGCATGAATTCGGCGGCGGCCAATTCTCGACGTTCAAATCGGCGCTGGTCGATCTTGCCGTCGCCCGGCTCGCGCCCGTCGGAGCCGAGATGACGCGGCTCAGGGCTGATCAGGCCTATATCGACGGCGTCCTGAAACGCGGCGCCGATCGCGCACGAGCGCTGGCGAAGCCCAATATGGACGCAGTGAAGGACATCCTCGGCTTCCTGCGCTGATTCGGTTCAGCGCTTCTTGTCGAGAAACGCGCGCACCGCCGCGACCGTCGCGGCCGGCTGCTCCTCCATCAGCCAGTGCCCGGCATCCGGGATCACCAGTTCCTGCACATCCGTCGCAGCCGCGCGCATGACGACGGCCATTGTCGGACCGAAGGACTTTTCGCCGCCGACTGCCAGCACTGGCATCGTTAGCTTGCCTTTCGCGACAAAGGCTTTGTTATCGATCGCATCCTGATCGAAAGCGGCGAACTGGTTGAAGCCGGCATGCATTGCGCCAGGCTGCGCATAGAGCGCGGCATAATGTTCGCGCGACACCTCGCTGAACCGCTTGGGATCAGCCGAGAACTCGTTCCAGAAGCGATCGAGATAGATGCGCTCGCGGCCCGCGACGAGGCGCTCCGCATCCGGACCTTGAAAGGAGAAATGCCAGAGCGCGCGGCTGCGCACGATCTCGTCCCACGGACCGACGCCGGGCAGCGGCGCGTCCATGATGACGAAGCGCGTGGCGCGGCCGGGATATTGGGCGGCGAAGGCATAGCCGACCATGTTGCCGATGTCGTGCGTGACGAGATCGGCGCGCTCGATCTTCAGCGCGTCGAGAAGGCCGGCGACGTCCTGTCCCTGTATTTTCTTGTCGTAACCACCCTCTGGCCGGGCCGAGAGGCCCATGCCACGCAGATCAGGCGCGACAATTGTGTGATCGCGGACGAGATCCGCTGCCAGCGGTGCCCACATGTCGCCGGTCTCGCCATAGCCATGCAGCAGGATGACCGCGGGTCCCTGCCCGCCAATGCGAACATGAAGCGTCGTGCCGTTCGTCGCGACGCCTTCAGCGCGAAATTCGGCAGGATAAGGCTGAACCTGCGCCGCCGCAGGCAGTGATACGGCGAGCGCCGCAACCGCACCAAATAGAAGCCGGATCATCTCACCTCCCGATAGCCAGTGTCGGGGTATGCTTGTTCTTCAATCAGAGCAATTGCCGCCCGCCCCCTCCAGATGTTTCGGCTTGCATTCGTCACGAACAGCGCACACATCGAGGGTTAGCCCTCCTTGAAGGCCCGCCCGGAGCCCCTGATGTTCATCCAGACCGAAACCACGCCCAATCCAGCAACGCTGAAGTTTCTCCCCGGCCGGACTGTAGCGCCAGAGCACCCGATCGACATCCGCACGCGCGAGGAGGCTGCCCAGTCGCCGCTGGCCGAGGCGCTTTTTTCGGTCGAGGGCGTCTCCGGCGTCTTCTACGGCTCGGATTTCATCGCGGTGACCCGGCAGTCCGGCGAATGGGAGCACCTGAAGCCGGCGATCCTCGGCGCCATCATGGAGCACTACATGTCGGGCGTGCCGCTGCTCCGCGAGGAGGGCGCGCCGCCGACGGCAGCCGGCGGTGACGAATTCTTTGCGCCGGAAGATGCCGAGACGGTGGACACGATCAAGGACCTGATCGAGACCCGCGTCCGCCCCGCCGTCGCTGGCGATGGCGGCGACATCACGTTCAGGGGCTATCGCGACGGGACTGTCTTTCTCGCGATGAAGGGCGCCTGCTCCGGCTGCCCGTCCTCGACCGCAACCCTGAAGCACGGCATCCAGAATCTCCTGCATCATTTCGTCCCCGAAGTCCGCGCGGTCGAGCAGGTTTAGCTTTGGACCGCGCACCTCCCGGTGCGCAGGAATGCTGGAGATCATCCTGGTTGGTCTGATCCGGGATTTTTGTTGCCTTAAGATTTGCGACGTCGAGCGGCTCGCTCACGTCGGTTATCAGAAAACCTGTCGGAAGACTTGAACCAAGAATGCGGGATCGCGTTCGCACGGGCTCGCCTCATCTGCTCGCTTCTAGGCATTCATTTGCAAACCCTTGCGTGCGGCAGCAGACTTGCGTGCGGCAGCAGAGCCGCTAGACGGCCACGTGACTTCGGCGAAATCTTCGGGCAGTCTGGCGCCGCATAGGGAGGACGCAAGCATGACAAGCATCAAAAATGGTCTATTGCTCGGAACCGCGCTAAGCGCGCTCGTCGGATGGACGCTTGCGGCTTCGGCGCAAGAAGTGAAGCAAGACAGCAAAATGGCGGTGCGCGCCGCCGGCGCAACCAACGTCACGCAGCAGCAATTGGACGATGCCGCAAAGGACTCAAACAATTTCCTCCACACCAACGGCAATTACGCGCAGACGCGCTTCTATCCCAACAAGCAAATCAACAAGGACAATGTCGGCAAGCTGCATCCGGCCTGGATATTCCAGACCGAGGTGAAGGAATCCATGGAGACGTCGCCGATTGTCGTCAACGGGATCATGTTCGCGACGACGTCGTTCAGTCATGTCTACGCGATCGACGCGAAGACCGGCGCGGAACTCTGGCACTTCAAGCCGAAGCTCGGCGCAATCACGACCTATTGCTGTGGACCGAACAATCGCGGTGTCGCCGTAGCAGATGACAGAGTGTTCGTCGCGACGCTCGACGCCAAGCTCGTCGCGCTCGATGCCAAGACCGGCAATGTCGTCTGGGAGCAGAAGCTCGCCGATCCCGAGGATGGGTACAGCGAGACGATGGCCCCGACGGTCGTCAAAGGCAAAGTGTTGATCGGCACGAATGGCGGCGAATACGGCATTCGCGGCTTCGTCAAGGCCTTTGATGTCAAGGATGGCAAGCTCCTTTGGACCTTCGCCACCACGCCGGAAAATTCAGTCGGCGTTTGGGCGACCAAGGACGCGACCGGCCGCGACATGCATCGCGATATCGAGGCGGAGAAAGCGCAGCTCGCCAAGATCGGCGACCCCTACAAGCGGCTTGGCGGCGGCGTCTGGCAAAATCCTGCGGTCGATCTTGCGACGAACCGCATCTACTTCGTCGTCGGCAATCCCTCACCCGACCTCGACGGCAGCCTGCGCCCGGGCGACAATCTCTACACGGATTCGCTCGTCTCGCTCGATCTCGACAGCGGCAAATATGTTTGCCACTTGCAGTACATCGCCCACGATGTGTGGGATCTCGACGCGGTGAGCCCGCCCGTCCTCGTCGACGTCGCGGACAAATCCGGCAACACCATTCCCGGCGTGATTCATGCCGGCAAGACCGGCCACATCTATGTGCACGACCGCAAGGATTGCAGCCTGATCCGCTTCTCCGACGCGATGGTTGCGCAGGAGAATATGTGGACGCTGCCGACCAAGGAAGGGGCGCGCATGCTGCCCGGTGCCAATGGCGGTGTCGAATGGTCGCCGATCGCGACCAATCCGCAGACGCATATGGCCTATGCGATCAACCTGCATCAGCCGATGACGTATCAGGTCGAAAGCAGCCCCTATCCCGGCGGCAAGCTCTGGCTCGGCGGCGCCTTCAAGGTGATCGCGACCGAGGAGAGCTACGGCAACGTGACCGCCGTCGACTACAACACGGGCAAGATCAAGTGGCAGGTGAAGACGCCGGAGCCGATGATCGGCGGCATTCTGGCGACGGAGGGCGGTCTCGTGTTTACCGGCGAGGGCAACGGTCTCTTCAAGGCCTATGACGCCAATGACGGCAAGGTGCTCTGGCAATTCCAGGCGGGCGCCGGGGTCAACGCGCCGCCGTCGTCCTACACGGTGGACGGCAAGCAGTACATCGTCGTCGGCGCCGGCGGGAACACGCAAATCGACTTCAAACGCGGCAATAACATCATTGCATTCACTGTCGACTGAACGCAGCTTCGACCTAGATGAAAGCGGGGGCGTTGAGCCCCCGTTTCTTTTCGGGGACTGGCCATGCTGCGATGGGCCGCGGTGACTCTGCTGATCTGTCTTGGCGCCCCTGCGCAATCACAGACGATTGAGGAAAAAGCGCAGGTCTGCGGCGCCTGCCATGGCGAGAACGGCATCCCGCAGGACAAAGCGATGCCGATCATCTGGGGCCAGCACGCCGGTTATCTCTATCTGCAGCTCCGCGATTTCCAGAAAGGCGTGCGCCAAAACGAGCAGATGCAGCCGATCGTCGAAGCTTTGTCGAAGGACGACATGATGGCGCTCGCCGAGTATTTCGAAAAGAAGCAATGGCCGCGAGTCGCGCAACCCGCGGAAAGCGCGGACGACACAGCAACCTCGCGGCGCGTCAATTCGTCGATCGGCTGCACCGGCTGCCATCTCGATCAGTATCAGGGCGACGGTTCCATCCCGCGCATCGCCGATCAGCAGCACGATTATCTCATCAAAACGATGCTCGATTTCCGCGCCCGGACGCGCGCCAACAATCCCGGCATGTCTGACCTCATGAACGCCGCGGCCGAGGACGAGCTCAAGGCGATGGCCGCCTACCTCGCGGGGCTTTGAGCAGCGAGATAATCGGCGATCTCGCGATGACCGAGATCGCGGGCGATCTCAAGCGCCGTCTTTCCACGATCGTCGCGCGCATCGAACGCGGCGCCGCGCGCAATCAGAAGCGTGAGTACGTCTCTGATATCCTCAATGCCGGCCCCATCGGCGTAGCCCGCCGCCCACATGAGCGCGGTGAGCCCATGTTCATACCCGCGATTGACGTCGACGCCCGCCTCGATCAGGCGCGCGACAACAGGCGTGAAACCGCGGGAAGCCGCATAGAGGATTGCAGCCTTGCCGCTCGTATCGAGGGCGTTCGGATCGGTGCCTTTTCCGAGGAGGAGACCCGCGAGCTCCACATTGCCGTTGAATGCGGCTGCCATCAGCGGGCTCAATCCACCGGCGCCCGACAGGTTCACGTCAGCGCCGCGCGCCATTAAATACTTCGCAATGGAAGAATGATCCGCCTCGATCGCGAAAAAAAGCGGCGTCGCGCCGGAAATGGCGCGCGCATTGATGGACGCGCCGCTTTCGAGCATCAATTCGACGACGCGCTCGCGTCCCTCTTTTGCCGCGAGTGCAAGCGCGGTTCGCCCGAGCCGGTCGCGTGCATCGATAGCTGCGCCGCGCTCGACGAGCTCGCGCACAAGGTCCTCGCACCCCGCGCCCGCCGCCGGAAACAGGACAAGGTTCGCTTGGAACACATCTTCCGGCGAGAGCGCTCCTGCCCTTTGCATGAGTCCCGAACAAGCGGGAGACTGTCGGGCTGCCTCCGCGGGCGCGCAGGACAGAAGGCCCCCGAGGAGCAGAAGCTGTGTCGCCCGGGAGAGCTGCATGAGACGATATGAGGGTAGCGGACCGTGGTGCGCAAATCTAGACTTATACGACGCTTGCGCTCGGTTCGCATCGTGTCGCGGTAGATGGGCCGGTCACCGCGCCGAAAGCAATAGCTCGTCGAGCCGGTGTCCGGCGCGGGCCGCTTTGGCCGTCAGATAGCGCCGATTGTCCACGTTGACCGGCGCTTCGAGCGGCATGCGTCCCGCAATCTCGATGCCGCACTTCGCCAGACCCGTGACTTTGGCAGGATTGTTCGTCATCAGCACGACGCGCGGGCAATCGAGCAGCTGCAACATGCGCGCGGCTGCGCCATAGTCGCGCTCATCTTCGTCGAAGCCGAGCGTCGTATTGGCATCGATCGTATCGAGCCCGTTATCCTGCATCTGATAGGTGCGCATCTTATTGGCGAGCCCCAATCCCCTACCCTCCTGCGGCAGATACAGAACGATGCCTCCGCCCTGCTCTTCAAGACGGTTCAGCGAGAGCTGAAGCTGATCGCCGCAATCGCATCGCCGCGACCCGAAAACGTCGCCTGTCAGGCAGGCCGAATGCAGACGCACCGGCACAGGTTTGCTGAAGTTCGGCTTACCTATGATGATCGCCGCCGGGCTTTCTCCCGTGTCGTTGCGAAAAACGACGAAGGTTGCCCACTTGCCGGCCTTGACCGGCACCGATGCTTTGCTCGCAATCCTCAGCGAGCGGACAGAGTCTTCGCGAAAGCGCATGACCGAAGCCGCTTCCACACCGACGATGTGATGATCGGGTGCGATCGCCTCCGGCAGGACATCGGTGGCAAGCACCGCGGGCAAGCCTTGCGACAATTTCGCAAGCTCGATAGCAGCTTCGGCCGCCGGCCCGGCCGGCTCTGTTCGAAGCCGTCCAGCGGGCTTCGCACCGGCCGCAAAGGCGAGAATCGTCTCGGCATCGAAGCGCGATGAGAGCCGCAAGCTTATTGCGCCGCCCGCATTGACGCCAAGCGCGCGAGCGCGGCGGGCGGTGAGGACCAGACGCGGTGCGGCCGCGGCATAGAGCCCGCCGAACTCGGCCAACCGCGCTGCGTTCAATCCTTCAAGGGGCAATGCCAGGATTGTTTCGCATCCGGCGCTTACGAATGTCGGCCGCCCGGCATGAAATTCGGCGACCCCACGAGTGACACCAATCTGCGCGTCCGTACCGAACAAGGTGGAAGCCACGTCTTCCCCACTCCACTCATGACCAGCTTCCACCCGAGACGGGCGATTTAGCTCGCGGGGCCGATCATACGACGCCGTGATCCCCGCGCCTATTCCAGTCCCGAAATGATAATTTTCTGCGGCTTTCCTGAAAGAAGATTGTCTTGTAAGGACAATTTCCTGTGGTTGAACCTATGTATATGCCGCTCCTCGACCCCGACGCAAATAACGCTCTTAAACAAAAGCGCTCCGTTGGCGATGAGGTTCCCTCCGACTCATGGTCGGACTTCGTCGACGCTTTCCGCGATCCGGGGCGGCCGCTATTTGCGCCGTGGGACGCCTTTTTCGGGCCCCTTCGCCGGGGAGCGGTGGACGATCTTGTCGTCATCGGCCAGATCGGTCAGTCGCTCGACGGGCGTATCGCGACAGAGTCAGGCCATTCGCGATACATCAATGGGCCGGCCGGTCTCGCGCATCTTCATAGATTGCGTTCCCTGGTCGATGCCGTGCTCGTCGGCGTCGGCACGGCACTCGCTGATGATCCGCAATTGACGGTGCGGCATGTCGCCGGGCCGCATCCGGCCCGTGTTGTACTCGACCCGAAGGGACGGCTTGCGGCCTGCGCCAAGGTTTTTAGTTGCGATGGCGTGCGTCGGCTTGCCGTGGTGGCAGAAGGAGCGCAGTGCGGCTTTAATCCTGACGTGGAAGTGCTGGCGCTGCCCGCCGCGAACGGGCGCATCGCGCCACGTGCGATTCTCGCCGCTCTCGCCGAGCGTGGCCTGCGCCGGATTCTCGTCGAGGGCGGAGCCGAAACCGTCTCGTGCTTCCTTGCCGGCAACTGCCTCGATCGTCTGCATGTCATCGTCGCGCCGATCATCATCGGCAGCGGCCGCCCGGGTTTCGTTTTGCCGCCGATCGAGCGCGCCGATCAGGCCATGCGTATATCTACCCGCACATTTCAGCTCGATGATGAAATTTTGTTCGATTGCGATCTCTCGGCTCAGCGGGTTGTGATCGGTTCGGCGAAAAAATCTATGTGACCGACGCGCAGTGACGAGCGTCCGGCAGCGATTTCATCGCGGTGGAATGTCAGCCAATCCACGATGTCGGCGAGCGGCAGATTGCCGGTTTCGCGCGCGGCATTCGCCCAGCCGGAGAAAATCTCCGTCTGGATTTCGCGATCCGACGGCCCGAAGCGCCAATCGGCGGTGCCGTGAACAACGGAATAGCCCACCGATTCAAAGCGCCTGACGATGACGTGCGCGGCACGCGGGCCGAGCGCCGGACCAAAGCCTTTGTCGCGGCGCTGGTGCGCATTTACCGCCTGTATGACGGCCTCATCATGCGAGTTAGCCGGCTCGATTTCCACTCGTCCGTCATAAGTTAGCGCCGCGTAAATCGGGATCGAGCGCGCCGCAATTTCCATGACAAGCCGCTCCAGCCAGGTCTCCGAGACGAGATCGAGCAGAGCCGATGTTGTGACAAGATCGACCGGCCCGTCGAGCGCAGCTTCGAGGTCATGGTTGAGATCGATCGGTGCCGTCATGAAACTGACACCCACAGGCGGTGCGATTCCCGAGACGCGCGCAAGCAGGCTGAGATTGTTGTCGACAAGCTGCCAGTGCTGCGTCGCAGATATTCTTGGCGCGACCTCACGCATGGTTGAACCGGTGCCGCAGGCAAGATCGACGATACGGAGGGCGTTGTTATCCGCTAGCGACGCTGTCACAGCATCGAGCACCAGCGGATTCCGTGCCGCTTTGTCGTATGGCTCGCGTAGCGCCAGCCAATCGGCCGAAAAACTCATGCGATTGCTGCGAGGGCGCGGGCGAAGATTTTCGCCGAATCCTGCCACGTCGGAAGCTTGCGCGCCGCTTCGCGAGAGGCTGCCGCCATGCGCTGCCGCTCGGCGGAACTCTCGATAACACGACGCAGTGCGCTCGCAAGCGCCGTGACGTCCTCCGGCCGCACGAGCAAGCCCGCTCCATCCGGCACCGTTTCGGGAATCGCCCCGGCATTGGTGCCGACGATCGGCAGCCCGTGCGCGACGGCTTCCGAAAAAACCATGCCGTAACCCTCGTATCGGGACGCAAGCGTGAACAGGTCCGCTTGCAAATAAAGTTCGGCGAGGCGCTCGTCTGAGACGGCACCAAACAGCGAAATGTGCTCGCCGAGCCCAAAGCGCCGGATATCGGCATCGAGCTTCGCGGCGGTTTGCGCATCGCGCGTGCGGTCGCCGGCGATCGTCAGATGCCAGGGCAGCTCCCTGAGCGCGGCGAGCGCGGCGATCAGCACGTCATATCCCTTGCGCGGCACGACCGCGCCGACGGCGAGAAGCCGTGTGATGCCGTCGCTGCTACCGCGCGCAGATGGTACCGGGTCCGCGCCCGGACAGGCGATGGTGATGCGGTCGACGGCCACGCCATATTCGGCGATAAGCAGCCGCGCCGTCGTCGCACTCGTCACGATGACGCCTCTCGCGCTCGCGAGCGCCGCGCGTTCGCTCACGCGAAATCGTTCGGCCTGCACCGCAGACAAACCTGACTCGAACGCGAGGGGATGGTGCACGAGCGCGACCAAAGCATGGTCGCGCGAAAGCGCGGGGGCGACATCGGGAAGAACGCCGAAAGCGAGCCCATCGATGATAATCGGGCAGCCCGCCGGAATATCCATCAGCCGCTCTCCTGCCGCATTCAGCTGCGCGGCGCTCGGCTGAGGGAAACCTTCCCCAAGATCGATTACATCGATCTCCCAGCCCAGACGCTCAAGCTCGCCGATCATGCGGCGATCATAGGCATAGCCACCGGTCGGGGTTGCGAGATCGCCCGGCACCGCAAACGCGACGCGTCTCACCACAAGGGCGCCTCGTACCAAGCGCGCGCGACATGCGACTCCGACAACGTGACGCGGATTGCTTTGAGCTCGCGCGCCGGGCGACCGAGTTTGCCCGCGCGAGCTGCGTCGGCAAGACGATCGTAGATGTGCTTCGTCAGGAATTCAGTCGTCGTGTTTCCGTCTTGGAAATCGCTGAGCTCATCGAGGTTGCGGTAATTGAGCGGCGCGAGGGCAGCTTTCAGCGCTTCATGCGCGCGGCCGATATCGATCACGATACCGTTGGGATCGAGTGCGTCGGCGAAGAAGGCCGCGTCGACGACAAAGGTCGCGCCGTGCAGCGCCTGCGCCGGACCGAACACCTCGCCACGGAAGGAATGCGCGATCATGATGTGATCGCGGACTTCGACTGCAAACAAAGACGCACCCTTCTGGTTTTATCCGACCTCTTCGGCCGCGGGATATTTCACGAGCTGGCAAAGTACGCCGCTCCGGGGCCCGAGAATATCGGGAAGCCGCGCCGGCAGATCGTGAAACGCGATCGCGGGCGCGAGCAGCGCATCGAGCGCCGGCTCGGCGAGGAGATCGAGCGCGGCCGCCAGCCGGCGCCGATGCATCCACCGTGCACGGTGCGAGGGCGCGACCCGGCCGACCTGACTGGAGACAAGCTTGAGCCGGCGGCTGTGAAAGGCGCCGCCGAGCGGGACCGCCACCTCATCCGTGCCGTACCAGCTCATCTCGAGCACGGTTGCCTCGTCGCCGGCGAGCTCGAGCGCGGTCGCCAGGCCCGCGGCATTGCCGCTGGCATGTACGACGACATCGCATTCGCGCGGCGCTGCCCCCGGGGCGGCGAAGCCGACGCCAAGCGCGCGGGCAAGCCCAGCGCGCGAGGGCTCGACATCGATGAGAGTCACCTGAGCCCCGGGCAAGCGCCCGCAGAGCCATGCCACAAGCGCGCCGACCACCCCCGCGCCGATGACCGCAATGCGATCGGCGGGGCCCGGCGCCGCATCCCACACCGCGTTGAGCGCGGTCTCCATGTTGGCCCCGAGCACCGCGCGGGCGGGCGGCACGCCGTCCGGCACCGGCACGATGGCCTCCGCCGGCACGACGAACGCGCTCTGGTGCGGATGCAGCGCGAAAACGATGCGCCCTTCCAGTTCCGCAGGCCCCTGCTCGACCCGACCGACCATCGCGTAACCGTATTTCACCGGGAACGGGAATGCGCCGCCCATGAACGGCCCGCGCATGCGTTCGTGCTCGCCCGGCGGAACGCGCCCGGCAAAGACCAGCCGCTCGGTGCCGCGGCTGATCGCGCTGTAGAGCGCGCGCACGCGCACCTCGCCCACGCCCGGCTTGGCGAGCGGCTCCTCGCGCAGCTCAACCCGCCCCGGCGCGGAATACCAGAGCGAGTGCGCCGTCTTCTCATCGGCGGGTTTAGCTTGCCGATTTGCGCTTGGACTTTGCATTCGGTGCAAGGCTATATCCGAACCTGAGGACGAGGGGAAAAGCAGGAAAAATGTTGGATCGACCGACAGCGCGCCCGATGCGCGCGGCCGTCTGCGCGTGGACGCTTACGCGCCGGCGCGCAATGTTCGCGTTTCTTGTCGCTGCCACGATCGCGGGGCTTCTGTGGCTCGCATGCATTGCGGTCCCGCCGCGCAGCCTCGGCGCGATCGTCTTTGTCGCATTATTCGCGATCACGCTGCCCTGGACTGTCATCGGATTCTGGAATGCCGCGATCGGCTTTCTCGTCATGCGGCTCTGCCGCGATCCTATCTTGACCGTAAACCCGCTGGCCAAAAATATTCGTGGCGACGAGCCGGTGAGCGCATCGACGGCGATCCTCATGTGCATCCGCAACGAGAGCCCGGATCAGGTGATCCGCAATCTCGAGCCGCTGCTGGATGGGCTTATACGAGCACGCGTCGCGCACCTTTTTCACGCATATTTGCTGAGCGACAGCAGCGAACCTGACATCATCGCCGCGGAAGCCGACCGCTTCGAGGCATTCGCCGCGAAGTGGAAGGGCGCGGTCCCGATCACCTATCGGCGTCGCGTGGTGAACACGGCCTTCAAGTCCGGCAATATGCGAGACTTCTGCGAACGCTTCGGCGCAAATCATGAATTCGCCGTCACGCTCGATGCCGACAGTTTCATGCCAGCGCATGCCGTGCTGCGCCTCGTGCGTATCATGCAGGCAAATCCGCGGCTCGGCATATTACAGACATTGATCGTCGGTTTGCCGTCGGTGAGCCCGTTCGCGCGCGTCTTCCAATTCGGCATGCGGCTCAGCATGCGCTCACACACGCTCGGCGCCGCCTGGTGGCAGGGCGATTGCGGCCCTTATTGGGGCCATAACGCCATCCTGCGGCTGGAGCCGTTCACGATCCATTGCGCGATGCCGGTGCTGCCCGGCAATGGGCCTCTCGCCGGTCATGTTCTAAGCCACGATCAGGTGGAAGCCGCGCTGATGCGCCGCGCCGGCTATGACGTGCGCGTTCTGCCCGAAGAAGGATTAAGCTTCGAAGAAAGCCCGCCGACGCTTTTGGAATTCAAGCGGCGGGATTTGCGCTGGCTCCACGGCAACATGCAATATTGGCAGCTCCTGAATTTACCGGGCCTGAAACCGGTCAGCCGCTTCCAGTTGCTCTTCGCTATTCTGATGTATCTGAATTCGCCGGCCTGGATGGCGATGATGGCGCTTGGCACAATCGTGCTCGCCTTCTCCGAAGCGCAGAGGTCGTCAGTGCCGGTCAGTCTCGGCGCCGGCGCGGTTTTGGTCGGGGTCGTCATGTCGATGACCTGGGCGCCGAAAATCGCCAGCGTCATCGATCTGCTGCTGCGGGACTCGGCACGGCGCTCTTACGGCGGCGGCGCATCGTTCGTCTCGAATGTCGCGACCGAGACGCTGCATATGCTCATCCTGTCGCCGATCATGGCCCTTGCGCACACGCTTTTCCTCATCCGCCTTTTAGTGTTTCGGCGTGGCGGAAGCTGGAACAGCCAATTGCGCGAGAGCCATGCCGTGCCCTGGCGTCTCGCGCTCACAAGGCTGTGGCCGCAGACGCTTGCCGGTTGCGCGGTGATCGGCGTGATCGGCATGAAAGCGCCGGAAAAGCTGGCTCTTGCGGCGCTGGGTGCAGGCGGGCTTCTTCTGGCCATACCATTTGCGGTCGCGACTGCCTCGCCGCTCCTCGGCATCCTGCTCGCGCGGATAGGCATCGGTCGCATTCCCGAGGAGGTCGAGGTGCCGGCCGCCCTGGAGCCGCTTCGCCTTCCGGCCATCGAGGCGGGTGCAGAGCGTGCGCGGATGCGATACTTAATGCGCGATGCTTGAGGGCTTGCGCACCGCGCGTGGCGTCGTTCGCTCGCTGCGTACCTACTATTGGGATAAACAGCGTAGTGCGGCGATGGACCGGCTGTACCGCCGGCTCGTGCGCCCTGGCGATCTCGTCTTCGATATCGGCGCCCATGTCGGCGATCGCGTTGCGGCTTTCCGCCGATTGGACGCGCGCGTCGTGGCGGTCGAGCCGCAGCCGGCGCTGGTGCGGACGTTACGGCTCCTCTACGGGCGCGATCCTGATGTCGCGATCGAAGCAACGGCGATCGGGAGCCATTCAGGATGCGTCGAGCTCAACCTCAATCTCGACAATCCCACAGTGGCGACCGTCTCCGGCGAGTTTATCTGCGCAGCGACTGACGCGCCTGGGTGGGAAGAGCAGGCCTGGACGAAGAGCGTTCGCGTGCCTTTGACCACACTCGATACGCTCATCGCAAAACACGGCACGCCGGCCTTCATCAAAATCGATGTCGAGGGGTTTGAAGCCGAGGCGCTGTCCGGTCTCACGAGTGCAGTGCCCGCGCTCTCATTCGAGTTCACGACAATCCAGCGCAATATTGCTTATGACTGTCTCCGGCGCTGCGCCGCACTCGGCTACACGAAGTTCAATGCGGCCCTCGGGGAGAATCAGCGATTCGAACATGCGAATTGGATTGACGGCAGGGATATCGAAAGGTGGCTTTCCGCGCTGCCGGCCCACGCCAATTCCGGTGACGTGTACGCGTCTCTCGCGTGATGTTCGGACGTGAGCACCCCCCTCATGCTGAGGACGAGAGGTGATGGATCTCGCTGCGGCTCAAGGCCGAAGTCAGGTCCCGAGTCGCTTACTGCGCAATATTGTGATGGCCGCCGGCGTCGGCGCATCGATTCTATTCATTGTTTTTGGCCTGCTGTTCGAGCTGCAGATGTTCGGAGACGGCTCGATCTTTGCATATTCCGTCGCAGCTGAGGACGCCTGGGGTTTCCACTGGCATAACATTTCCGGCCGATTATTCAGCTACATCTTTGCGTATGTTCCAGCCGAGTCTTACGTCGCGCTGACGAAGGACGCGAAGGGCGGCATCTTCATCTACGGATTGCTGCATTTTTCCGCGCCGTTGCTCGGGCTCGCCACCACGTGGGCGGCGGATCGAACGCCAGGCCGCCTCATTTTCGTTTATGCCTGCGTCTCGACCGCATGCCTCTCCCCGCTCGTCTTTGGCTTTCCCACCGAAATGTGGATGGCGCATGCCGTGTTTTGGCCGGCTCTCGCGCTCTGCCTTTG
>JAXDNH010000073.1:0-2611 GCA_034669525.1 Methylobacteriaceae bacterium
ACTGGAACGCCCGGTACATGCCGCCGAACCGCTCGACCACCTCGTTCTCGCCGTAACCGGCGATCTCGAACGCCTTCACCATGGCGTCGGGCCGGTGGTTGCGGACGCCGCCGGAGGCGATCTCATAGCCATTGCAGACGATGTCGTACTGGAACGCGAGAATATCGAGCGGGTCCTTCGTTTCCAGCGCTTCGAGCCCGCCCTGCGGCATCGAGAACGGATTGTGCGAGAAGTCGATTCTCTTCTCGTCCTCGTTCCATTCATACATCGGGAAGTCGACGATCCAGCAGAACTCGAACACGCCGGGCTTGGAGAAACCGAGCTCCGTGCCGATGCGGGTGCGCGCTGCGCCGGCGAGTTTCGCCGCCTTTAATTCCTGATCGCAGGCGAAGAAGACCGCGTCGCCGGGTTTGACGCCGGCCTTCACCGCGATCTCGATCAGCACCTCGCGCGGTATGAACTTGGCGATCGGCCCGCGCCCTGCGAGCCGCCGCAAATGCGCGAGTTCCCGCGCCGTCTCGTCGGCGTCTTCGCTCATCGCCTGCAAACGGCCGGAAATCGTGACCCAATCCTCGTGCGCGATCTCGTCGCCCTCTTCGAGCACGATGTAGCCGAGGCCAGGCGCGCCTTCGCCGCGTGCCCAGTCGTTCAGTTTGTCGAAGAACGAGCGCGCTTGCGCCGCCGCGCCCGGTGCCGGAATGGCGCGCACGACGCCGCCCGCCTTGATCACGTTCTTGAAGGCGTTGAACGTGACGTCCTCGCGCGCAAATTCCGCGGTGATGTCGGCGATCACAAGCGGATTGCGCAAATCCGGTTTGTCGGTGCCGTATTTCAGCATCGCCTCGCGATACGGGATCATAGGGAAGCCCGGGGTGACCAGCTTGCCGCCGCCGAACTCCTCGAAGACGCCGCGCAGCACCGGCTCGACGGCGTTGAACACGTCCTCTTGCGTGACAAAGCTCATCTCGACGTCGAGCTGATAGAATTCGCCGGGCGAGCGGTCGGCGCGCGCGTCTTCATCGCGGAAACATGGCGCGATCTGGAAATAACGATCGAAGCCCGCAACCATGATCAGCTGCTTGAACTGCTGCGGCGCCTGCGGCAGCGCGTAGAATTTCCCGGGATGAATGCGCGACGGCACGAGATAATCGCGCGCGCCTTCCGGGCTCGAGGCGGTCAGGATCGGCGTTTGGAATTCAAAGAAGCCCTTCTCCCGCATGCGGCGGCGGATGCTTTCGATCACCTGCCCGCGCAGCATGATGTTGGCGTGCAGCTTCTCGCGCCGGAGATCGAGGAAGCGGTATTTGAGCCGCGTCTCTTCCGGATATTGCTGGTCGATTGCGACCGGCAGCGGCAATTCGGCGGCGGGGCCGAGCACCTCGATTTCGGTCACATAGACCTCGACCTGTCCCGTCGGCATTTCGGCGTTCTCGGTGCCGGGCGGGCGCTTGCGCACTTGCCCATCCACGCGCACCACCCATTCCGAGCGCAGCGTCTCGGCCGTGGCAAAGGCAGGCGAATCCGGGTCGGCTACGCATTGGGTGATCCCGTAATGGTCGCGCAGGTCGATGAACAGCACGCCACCATGGTCGCGGATGCGGTGGCACCAGCCGGAGAGCCGCACGGTCTCGCCGACTTCGGCGTCGCGCAATTCTCCACAGGTATGCGTGCGGTAGCGGTGCATGAGCCTCTCAGGGGGACGCAGCAGCGGCCGGAGCCGGCTTGAAAGCGCGCGGGAGAACGGCATGCGAGGCAGAGCATGTCAAGGCAGCGCTAGCCGGGCTATGTCCTTTCGATTATGGGAGCCGCATGAGCCTCATCACCTCGACGGACGAACTTGCCTCCGTCTGCCGGCGCCTTGCGGGCCATCCTTTCGTCACGGTCGATACCGAGTTCCTGCGCGAAACGACCTTCTGGCCGAAGGTCTGCGTCATCCAGCTCGCGTCGGACGACGCGGCGGTCGCCGTCGATGCCCTCGCCGAGGAGCTCGACCTCACCCCTTTCTTCGATCTCATGGTCGATCCGGCCGTCACCAAGGTCTTTCATGCCGCCCGGCAAGACATCGAGATCGTCTGGCATCTCGCCAAGCTGATCCCCGCCCCTTTGTTCGATACCCAGGTTGCCGCGATGGTCTGCGGCTTCGGCGACCAGGTCTCCTACAGCGAACTCGTCCAGTCCGTCTGCAAGGTGACGCTCGACAAGTCCTCGCGCTTCACCGATTGGGCGCGCCGGCCGCTGTCCGACGCGCAGATCGTTTATGCCATCGCCGATGTCACGTATCTCCGCGACATCTATCGCTACCTGCACGCGCGGCTCGAGCGTTCCGGCCGCCTGCACTGGCTCGCCGACGAGATGTCGACGCTCATCTCGCCCGCGACTTACGAGCAGCATCCGGAAAATGCCTGGGAGCGGCTCAAACATCGCGCCCGCAAGCCGCGCGATCTTGCCGCGCTGATGGAGCTCGCCGCTTGGCGCGAATACGAGGCGCAAACGCGCGACGTGCCGCGCTCGCGCGTACTGAAGGATGACACGTTGATCGATATCGCGCTTGCCGCTCCGCGCGATGCCGAGGCGCTCGGCAATCTGCGCTCTTTTCCGCGCGGAATGGAGC
>JAXDNH010000074.1:0-19997 GCA_034669525.1 Methylobacteriaceae bacterium
CGGGGACAGCATGGCGATGCCCCTGACGCCGACATTCTCGGTCTCCTGCAATGCGTGCGCGATTTTCGGAGCGCGGAACCCGCCATAGCTTTCCCCGACAATGAATTTCGGCGAGGCAAGGCGGTTATGCTGTTCGAGCCATTTGCGGATCGTCACGGCGAGAATGTCGATGTCGCCGCTGACGGAATAGAAATGCCGGCGCACATCATCGCTCTCGGCGAGAATGCGGGTGAAGCCGGTCCCCGGCGGGTCGATAAAGACGAGATCGGTGAAGGGCAGCCACGTCTCGGTATTCGCTGTCGTAGCCGGCGGGGCGGAGGGCGAGAGCGCGGCGCCAACCATGGACAGCCGCCATGGTCCCATCGCGCCGAGATCGAGAAAGCCGGACGATGCACCGGGTCCGCCATTGAGCGCGAACGTGACCGGCCGCGCAGCACTGTCCCCCGCGTCGGTTCGTTCGAAGGCCACATAGGCGATATCCGCCTGCGGGTTGCCGCTATTCGCGTCGACGAGCCGGACCGCGCCGGCGCGTGCGGTGAAGGCGAGGCTCTGTCCGCCGATATCGATCGTGTGCGACGTGACCGATTCCGGCGGCAAAGGGGTCCGCGGCGTCGCAGGAGCCTCGCTGCGGCGCTGCTCGGCGCGGTTCGCGCCGGCTGCGGGTCCGCGCTCCTGCGCGGAGGCGAGCGGCGCGATCGCAATCAAAAACGCCGCGGCAAGGGCGAAAATCGGCCGCGGGCCGTAGTTTTTTCTCATGATCCCCTCATCAGGCGCAGCAAATGGGGCGTCTGGCAAGGAAGGCGAGCAAGGTGGGTTACTTCGTGGCGGCGTCGGCGCCGACGCTCTCCGGCAATAAGAGGCAAAGCGCGGCAAGCGCAGCGGCGCCCAAAATTGAAGTGCTGGCTATCTTGGAGCGGGATCAACACGGACGATCCCGGAGCGGAAGGGGTGCGCCGCGCGTGCCTCCCTACGAGGAGTTTGGGCATGATGGATCGCCGCACCTTTGCTGGCGTGCTGGCCGGCGCGACTGCGGCCTCGCTATTGCCTCGTCAGGCGCAAGCCCAAACCGCAGGCCGCGCTCGCAACGTTGTTCTCGTGCACGGGCTGTTCGCCGACGGATCGTGCTGGTCCAAGGTGATCGCACGCTTGCAGGCGGTGGGTCTCAATGTCACGGCCGTGCAAAATCCGTTGACCACGCTCGAGGCGGCAGTCGCTTCGACGCAGCGCGTGCTGGCGCGTCAAGATGGACCAACCGTGCTGGTTGGACATTCCTTTGCTGGAATGATCGTCACGGAGGCTGGTGTCGATCCGAAGGTCTCGGCCGTCGTGTACGTGGCGGCGCGGGCGCCGGATGCCGGCGAGGACTTTACCGCCCTTGCTAAAACGTTTCCGCTGCCGCCCGCCGCGGCAGGAATCGTGTTCGACGGCGATGAAGGGCGTCTCGGCGAGGCGGCGTTTCTGCACGACTTTGCCGGCGACCTGCCCGAGGCAGAGGCGAAGGTGCTTTATGCGGTGCAGGAACCCTTCCACAAAGCCCTGCTCACCGGCAAAACCACGCAAGCTGCGTGGCGCTCGAAACCGAGCTTCTATGCCGTTTCCACTGAAGACCGAACGATCAACCCCGATCTCGAGCGGTTCATGGCCAAACGCATGGGCGCCGACACGATAGAGGTCAAGGCAAGCCACCTATCGCTCATCTCGCATCCGCAAGAAATCGCGGATCTGATTTTGACAGCGGCTGGCGCTCGTTAAAGTCTTCTTCAAAACCGCTGCGACACGCCGCCGAAGAAACCGCGGCGCGGGCCGAATTGCGGCGCGAACACGCCGATGCCCGATCCGTCGCGCAGTTGGTAGACGTGATCGAACACGTTGATCACGTCGAAGCGCAGCGTCAGCGGCTTCATGTCCGGCATCGGCAACTCGTGGGTCACGCCGACATTGACCTGCGAATAGGACGGTACGTGCTCGGTATTGGCGAAACCGGAACGCAAGCCGCTGCCATAGATCAGGTCCATGCTGACGCGCGTGCGATCCCATTTGTACGATGCGCCGGCCGAGCCGGTGATCGTCTGCGCATGGTCCGTGTAGATGTAATGGCTGGCAATATAGGAATATTCGTCCATGCCGAACAGGAACTGGTTCGACGTCACCTCAGTCGCGCGCTGCCGGGCGATGGCGAGATTGCCATAGAAGCGCAGGCCGTCCATCTGGTAATTGGCTTTGAACTCGACGCCGACATTGTAGGCGCGATCGTAATTGAACGCGGTCAGGACATAGGCGGCGCCGAACTGACCGTCATCGAGGAGATTGCGCGCGCGTTTGTAGTAGGCATCGACGCCAACGTCGAGGCCTGGTGCAAGCCGCTGCGTCACGCCGACATCGACGTAATGCGAGCGTTCGGGGCAGATCGGTTCGTTGAGGCTGATTTCGGGCTGCTGCGTCGTGTTGGTGACGAGTGCGAGGTTAGTCGGCGCGGCGAGCACCTGGTTCGGCGGCGTAAAATAGCGGGCGTAAGCCACGTGGAAGCTCGTGCCCTCCATCGGCTTGTAGGTGACGCTCGCGCGCGGACTCAGCTGGTTGGCGGTGACATACTGGACCATCTGGTCGAAACGCGCGCCGGCATTCAGCGTAATCTCCTTTGTCAGCCGCCACTCGTCCTGCGCATAGGCGCCGAACAGCCAGCCGAGCTTGTGGCTCTGGTCGAGTACTCCGAAGGGCGCGTCCACCGGGTCGCCCGCATCGTCAAGCGGCAGCAGCGTCGAGGAATTCGCGACATGCGTCTTCTCCGCGCTGCCGATGAAGCCGAATCGCAATGTGTGCGCGGGATGAACGCGGTATGCCACGTCGCCCTGCACGCCGTTCAGAAGGCTGGAGCGATAGATGTCGGTGGCGACGCCGTTATAGAGGAGATCGCCCAAAAGATCGGGCGTGAAGCGTACGCTGCTTAGCCGGGAGAAATAGGAAAGCTGTGCGTCAACGTCGCCGACCGATTTTTGAATCGCCGCGACATTATAATAATTGCGCTCGATCTGGTTCTCGTTGATCTGCGTCGAGGGAAAATCGCTGACGCCGAAGGCGGTGACCGACGGCGTCTGCCCCGGCGTATTTGGAATTTGGTAGCGGCCGGTGAAGCTGCCGCTGATGAAACTCAGACGGGTCGTGTCGTCGATGTTCGCCGACGCATAGCCGAAATAACGGCCCTGCTTCGTAAAATCATGGATCGGATAATAGCTCGGCGTCGTGTTCTCGATTCCCTCCTTGCTCGAAAGGTAGCGGCCGGTGAGAAAGTATTGCCAGGGGCCGGACGTGCCGCCATATTCGAAGGTGGGCGCCATCGTCGTCTGGCTGCTGCCATAGATACCGACGCGCCCGCCATTGTCGAAAGCGCCGGCACGCGAGGTGATGTCGATAATGCCGGCGGTTCGCAGCCCGTATTGCGCCGGCAACGCGCCGTCGATGAGCGCGAGATTGCCGACGAAGCTTGTCTCGATCATCTGGCCGAAGCCGGCAACGCCCGGCGGCAGGAACACGCCGTTGATGCGGTACTGCACGTTTTCGTGCTCGTTGCGGATGTGGAACGAGCCGCTCGCGATCGAATCCTGCGAGATGCCGGGCATCTGCAACAACACCTTGTCGAGCGGCGCGTTCGTGCCTTGCGGCAGCGCGTCGATCGCCTGGTGGCCGAGATCGTAGGCATTGGCGCCCGCGCGGAGAAGCGTGTTCGCTCGGCCTGCGTCCATGCGCGTTGCCTGCGCGACCGCCAGACCCGGTGTGGGTTCGTCGCGAGCTGCCGCCGGGGGTGCAACATCCGCGACGGGGGCGGGACGGGGCGCCGCCCGCACGACTTGCGGGCGCGTCGAGCGCACGACGGCGCGCTGGACCACCGCAACGGGCCGAACAACGGGTTTCTTGGCGACCCGAGCGGGCCTTTGCACTGGGGCAGGGCCGACGACATCGATCCGCGGCAGCACGGTCTGGCCCTCGGCATGCCCGCCAAGACCGAGCAGGCAAAGAAGACAACCGGCCGATGCCCATCCTTGGCCCACCATACTAACCCTCCGAGGAGCGTTACAGTATAACGTTATCGTCTGGACGAGGGAGAGTTTCGAAGCAAAAGAGGCAGGCTGTGGTGGATCGGCAACAGGGCGTGATCAGCGTCAACCGTTTCACAGGCGATCAGCGCCGTGTATCTCAGGCCGGTGCGTGCTCCCGCACGATCTGGAAGGCTGGCTGCGGCGGCGCCGGATCGAGTTTCGGCAGCGCGTTCATGATCCGCTCCGGGGGGAGGACGACGATGACCTCGGTCCCCTCGCGCACCTTGGATCTCAGGCTGAACATGCCTCCATGCAGTTCTATCAGACCCTTCACGATCGGTAGCCCAAGGCCAGTCCCTTCGTCCGCGTTCTTCTGCGCGAGCGTGCCGCGGCCGAAAGACGACATGACGACGGGAATCTCATCTTCCGGAATGCCCGGACCGGTATCCCTGATCGCGAGATACTGGCCGCCGGCGGCGGTCCAACCGAGCTTGATCGTGACCTGACCGCCCTGCGGGGTGAATTTGATCGCGTTCGAGAGCAGGTTCAGCACGACCTGCCGGATCGCGCGCTCGTCGGCCCAGATCCGCGGCAGATCGGATTCGACAGCCTCCCTGATCGCGATATCGCGTTTCTGCGCCCGAAGCGTAAGCAACCGGCAGCAATCCTCCACGATGCCGCTGAGCGAGACCGACTCTTCCTTGAGTTCGTAGCGGCCCGCCTCGACCCGCGACAGGTCGAGAATTTCATTGATCAGCATGAGGAGATGCTGACCGCTCGCATGGATGTCGTTCGAATATTCTTTGTAGGCGGAGACCGAATGCGGTCCGAACAGCTCCCCCTGCATCACCTCGGAAAAGCCGAGGATGGCGTTCAGCGGCGTGCGCAGCTCGTGGCTCATCGTCGCCAGGAAGCGCGACTTGGCGAGATTGGCCTCTTCGGCGCGGCGCCGCGCCTCGTCGGAATTGGCCTTCGCCTGTTCGAGCTCGGCGATCAGCCCGTTCTTCTCGGCCTGAAAGGTCAGCGTCGCCAGCGACTGAGTGTAAAGCCGCTTCGCCAGAATGACGAAGTAGACCTGGGTTGCGACGGCAAGGGTTGCGATTGGCAGGGTCGTCGCGCTGTCAAAGGCGCGCAAGGCAAGGACGATCGCCAGCGTGGCGGGGGTGAGGGTGCAGTAAGCCGCCCCGGGAATGGCGGCGCTCACCGTCGCATTCATGGCGGCGATCAGGAGCAGGACGATGAGCACGAAAGCGCGTGCGTCGGCGTCGCCATGCTGCAGGATGAGGCTGGCGATCAGCGCCCAGGTGATGCCCTGGATCGTCTCCGACATGAGAAACCGTCCGCGCCAGGAGACGACGTTGATCTGCGCGTTGGTGGCGGAGAGAAAACGCCCTGAAAGCGCATACCCCACCATCAGGGCGGCAAAGACCACCACTGTCCAGGTGATCACGTCTCCCGGCGGGATCCAGGCCAACGAGATCAGGGAGACGACAACAGCCAGCCCGAGCGTCGGGGCCGCCGCATTGCGCCGCGCAATAGCGAAGAGGTGGAGAAGCTCGACGTCGAAGGCGCGATGGCCGGTTCCGGATGAGGTTAGTTTCTCGCGGACCTCGCGGACCCTGAAGGCGAGCCGCCGGCGTTGCGCTGCGCTCTCCGGGTCGGCCCCGCGACCGCGCGCGATCATCTCGGCGGTGACTTCACTCATTACTAACTGGCTCGGTCGATTTAGAGCGAGTTTCTGACGCCGAGCGACAATGGCGCGGAAACGTTAATGGAGGGCTGACCCGTCCGCCTGCTTTTTATGCAGTTTCAGCCGGATTGTGTGTTAGCGCACATCGCGTTCATCGGCGAAGTGCCAGAAATCCAGGTTTTGCAGCGCTCACGCATACTGGGCGGGAGATGGGACCTGGGGTCTCGTGTCCGGTCATCTGCGAAATGGGGCGGCCAAGAATCTGAACGATCTGCGTGGGAGGGGAAGAATGAAGCTTTACGACACGCGCACCGCGCCGAATCCGCGGCGCGTCCGCGTATTTTTGGCCGAGAAGGGGATCGAAATCCCCGACGTGCGGCAGATCGATCTCGGCAAGCTCGAACAAAAGGGTGAGGATTTCACCCGTATCAACCCGGTCCAACGTACGCCGGCCCTCGAGCTCGATGACGGCACGATCCTGACAGAATCGATCGCTATCTGCCGCTACTTCGAAGAGCTTCAGCCGAGCCCGCCTTTGATGGGTACCGATGCGAAAAGCAAAGCGCTTGTCGAGATGTGGCAGCGCCGTCTCGAATTGCACTTTCTTATGCCGGTCGCGATGGCGTTCCGCCATACCCATCCCGCGATGGCGCAAATGGAAAGCCCGCAATTTCCGGAATTTGGTGAGGCAAACAAGCCGCGCGTTCTGGAGTTCCTGCAGCATCTCGACAGCGAACTGGCAAAGCGCCGCTACATCGCCGGCGACACGTTCACGATCGCCGACATTACCGGCCTTGTCGCCTGCGATTTCATGAGACCGGCGCGTATTCCGCGATCTGAAGATTTTAAGAACGTGACCCGTTGGTACGGCGAGGTCTCGACCCGCCCGAGCGCAAAAGCGTAAAGATTGCATCAGCGATGCGCGTAACCTTTGTCGGAACGGGCGATGCCTTCAACTCTGGCGGTCGCGCGCATACCTGCTTTCGACTCGATAGCGGCGGAAGCACGCTGGTTGTCGATTTCGGCGCAAGCTCGCTCGCAACTTGGCGGAAGAGCGGCCTCGAACTCTGTGACATAAACGCGGTCCTTTTGTCGCATTTGCACGGGGACCATTTCGGTGCTCTCCCGTTTGTTTTGCTCGACTTTCAGTTTGTCTCGCGCTGTAAGGACGCGCTCGTAATCGCCGGTCCACCGGGCACGCAAACGCGACTGCATACGGCGATGGAAACGTTTTTTCCTGCTTCCACGGGGAACAAATGGCGCTTCGACTGGTCGGTGCAGGAGATAGAAGTCGGCAAGCCAACGAGCCTCGCTGGCTTTGACGTGATGACGGCCGAGATGCTGCATCCTTCCGGTGCGCCCTCCACCGCGCTGCGCGTGAAAAAAGACGGCAAGCTCTTCGCCTATTCCGGCGACACCGCTTGGAACGATCGGCTGTTCGATGTGGCCGAAGGTGCTGATCTCTTCGTAATTGAATGCTCGTCGGGCGAGGCCGCCATTCCCAATCATATCGATTGGCCTACGCTCAAATCCAATCTGCCGCGTCTCAAAGCAAAGCGCATTGCGGTCACTCATATGGGGGCAAGCGCGCTCGCGCGAGGCGCGGAGATGAAGGCGGCCGGCGTGCATGTCACGTATGACGGTGAGGTCGTCGATATCTGAAGCTTTGAACTCGCTCGACGAGATCACCGCGCGCATTCGTTGCTGCCGTCTCTGCCGCGATACACCCGACGCCGCGCCGCTGCCGCATGAGCCGCGCCCGGTATTTCGCGTTTCGACGACTGCGCGGTTGCTTATCGCAAGTCAGGCGCCGGGCATCCGCGTACATCAAACGGGCCTGCCGTTCAACGATCCGTCGGGCGACCGGCTGCGGCAATGGATGGGCGTTGGTCGCGACACATTCTACGACGGGTCGAAAATCGCCATCGTGCCCATGGGCTTCTGCTTTCCTGGATATAACGAGCTGAAAGCAGACCTGCCGCCACGGCGTGAGTGTCGCGCGATGTGGCATGACCAATTATTTGCGCATCTGCCGCAGATCGAGACCATTCTCGCGATTGGCCGCTATGCGCAGGACTACCATTTTGCGCGGCTCGGCCGGCTGCTTCCGAAGAGCGCGGGCGTTGATGCGATCGTGCGGCGCTGGCGCGAATTCGAAGGCGAACGCCCGCGCGTCTTTACGCTGCCGCATCCCTCCTGGCGCAACAGCGGCTGGCTGAAGCGCAATCCATGGTTCGAGGCGGAGGTGCTGCCGGTCGTGCGCCGCGAAGTCGCGCGGCTTACCGCGAACTAAGGTCGTCCGTTCTTTTCAACCGGCACGGACGCGGCGTGTTTTTCCTCGCGCAACAGGGCGTCACGCGCATCGGACGTGAATTGTCGTGCCCAGGTCACGTACAGAATCCCCGCCGTCGTGACGAGAAACACATAGGGACTGACGAACCAGCCGAGATAAGCAAACGAGAAGAAGAAGGCGCGCTGACCGCGTGTGAAATGGCGGCCTGCGGCAATGTTCATGCGCGCCGCCCGCATCAGCGCGCGCTGGCGCTCCTCGACATGCGGCGATGATGGAGGCGGCGTCGCGCCGATCAGGATCGCCGAGTAATTGTAGAGCCGGTACGACCACGCAAACTTGAAGAAGGCATAGCCGAAGATCGCGCCGAGCCCGAGCACTTTCACCTCCCAAAGCCACCGCGTCGTGGCGAGCCCGAAAGGCAGGTCGGAGAAAACCTTCAGCACGTCGTCGGTGCCCCGCAGCAGGGTTGCGGCGCCGCCGATCGCGAGCAGCGAGGTCGAGGCGAAGAAGGCGGTGCCGTTCTGCAGCGATGCCGTGACCGCGGTGTCGACGATCCGCACTTCGCGGCGGCTCATCTGCTCCATCCAGCCGACGCGGTAGACGTTCATCATCGCATTGAGGCCACGCTTTTGCGGGCTCATCCGGTCGACGTAGAAGTGGTAGCCCACCCACGCCGCGACGAAGAAGACGAGAGCGACGAAGTCGACGATCGGCAGTGGCGGCATTGGGTATGGGGTCCGGTTCGGGGTATAGATCGCATGCTGGGCTGACAGGGCAAGGTTGGGAGATCGGGCATGCCGATTACGGTGGCGATCGTTGCGCCGGGCAATATGGGCGCTGCCATCGGGCGGCGGCTCACTGACAATGGCGTGCGGGTGCTCACCTCCCTCGCGGGCCGTAGTGCTACGAGCGCGAAACGCGCGCAAGCGGCGGGCATGCAGGCGGTCAGCGACGAGGCACTCGCTCAATCCGATCTGCTCCTCTCCATCGTGCCGCCCGGCGATGCGATCGCTTTCGCTAAGTGCATGGCGCCGTTTCTTGCCTCCGCCGCGCCAAAGCCGGTCTTTGTCGATTGCAACGCCGTGTCGCCGGAGACGGTCGGACGCATTGCCGCGATCGTCGCACCGACCGGAGCTGGGTTCGTGGACGGCGGCATTATCGGCGCGCCGCCGCAACCGGGCACGAAAGGTCCAGTGCTGTATGTCTCGGGCGAAGCGGCGTCGCGCGCGCTGGGGCTGGGCGCCCACGGGCTTGATGTCAGGATTGTGCCAGGTAGCATTGGCGCGGCGTCGGCTCTCAAGATGTCGTATGCCGGCATCACCAAGGGGCTGACCGCGCTCGGCGCCGCGATGATGCTCGGGGCGAGCCGCGTCGGCGTCGCGGAGGCGCTCTACGCTGAGCTCGCCGCCAGCCAACCTGCGCTGCTGCCGTGGTTCACTCGCCAGATTCCGGGCATGTACCAGAAAGCCTATCGCTGGGCGGCGGAGATGGAGGAGATCGCCGATTTTCTGCAGGGAGACCCCGCAGCGGCGGAGATGTTCCGCGGCGCGGCGGCGCTCTATGAAAGACTCGCAGGCGATGGTTCGGGCGCGACGCCGGAGACCGCAGCGCTCTCGCGCTTCCTTGAGCAGTCGCAGGTCAGAAAAGCGTCGTAAGGACAAGTCATGCCGCAGAAGATCACGCACGGTTTTAGGGAAATGCTGAAGGAGGCGGAGGCGGAGATCGAGACGCTGCCCGCCGCAGACGCGGTCGCATCGCAGGGCCGCGAAGACACGGTGCTTGTCGACTTACGCGACCCGCGCGAGCGCGAGCGCGAGGGTGTCATTCCCGGCGCGTTCCATGTCACCCGCGGAATGCTCGAATTCTGGATCGACCCGGAGAGCCCGTATCACAAGCCAGTCTTTGCCGAAGACAAGCGCTTCGTCTTCTTCTGTGCCGGCGGCTGGCGCTCGGCGCTGGCGGCGCAAACCGCAAAACATATGGGATTGCAGCCCGTCGCCCACATCGAAGGCGGCTTCAAGGCCTGGCGCGAGGCGGGCGGGCCGGTCGAGAAACTGCAGCCGAAGCCGGCGAAGGTTGGATAAGCCGATGGCTCTCACGCTTGTTCTCGCCAACAAGGCATACTCATCCTGGTCGATGCGGCCGTGGTTGGTTCTGAAACATTTCGCCATTCCTTTCGAGGATGTGGTGATCCCAATGGGCCGGCCGGAAACGCGCGGCGAAATGCTCGCGCATGCGCCGACCGGCAAATGTCCGTCGCTGCGTGATGGTACTATCAGCGTATGGGATTCGCTTGCGATCATCGAATATCTCGCCGAGACTTATCCCGTCTTTCCGATCTGGCCGCGCGGCACCGAAGCCCGGGCACATGCACGCTCGCTCGCTGCGGAAATGCATTCTGGCTTCACGGCACTGCGGTCCGAATGCCCGATGAACATCCGCCGCCCGCGCCGGGCAATTAAGGTAAGTGACGAGGTTCTCGCCGATGTGAAGCGGATCGACGAGGCTTTCACCGATGCCCGCACGCGTTTTGGTGGCGCAGGGGCGTTCCTGTTCGGCGAGTTCAGCGCCGTCGATGCCATGTTTGCGCCGGTCGTCAATCGTTTCGACACGTATGATCTGCCGGTGAGCGACGTGTCGCGCGCTTACATGTCGGCTGTGAAAGCGCTACCTGCCTGGCAGGAATGGGAACGCGACGCGCGCGCGGAGCCCTGGCGCATCGAGCACTACGAGGCGATTTAGTTCGCCTCCAGAGCGCCATGACCTCGAGTTCCGGGCGGGAAGAACGCAGATACCTCATCACCATTCGTGGAATTGCTATCGGCATTTTTTTGATTGCCGCCTGCGAGGTCGCCTATGCAATCGCAATAGGGTCGGCGTTTCTGGTCAAAGACGGGTTCGACTGGATCTACGACGTGCTTCTCTACGGCATGGCGGCGATCATTTTCGGACGCGGCGCGCGCGCCGAGCGGATCGCGGCGCTTGCCGGTGCCGCAATCATGTTCGTCTCAATCGGCGAAACCATCTACGACATGGTCATGAAGATCGTCGCTCCGCGTCAGATCGAGCCGGTCCTCCTTGGCGTCTCGGCGCTGAGCACGATCGTAGTCGTGCTCATGGTCGTGGCAGCCTTGCTGCGGTTTCGCGGCAGCCCCAATCCGCTTATCGAGACGACATGGCTCTCGGCGCGCAATGATGCGATCTTCGCGACGGTGTATGCAGTCTTTCAATTCATGGCGCGGTCGGCGCCGATGCGCGGACCCGAACTTGCGCTCGACGCTTTCGCGATTCTGCTCACGTTGCAGGCGATCTACGTGATCATCCGCGATGTGCGTGCTGACGCTGCCCGCTCCAGGCCGGCTTAGGTCAGGCGATGCCAGCGAGTTGCGCCAGAAGATTGGGCAGCGTCGGCTCCCGGTCCGATTTTACCTGGCTCTGTGCGCGTTTGTTCAGCTTGCAGGCGATTTCGAAACCGAGGGCCCGGTAGCTCTCGAACTGCGACTCGCTGAACCATTGATCGCTTGTGCCCTGATGCGGAAAATCCGGATTGACCATCGCGTAGCTTTGGATGTCAGCCGCCTCGGTGCCGTGATAACCGGGTTTGATGTAGAGAAGAATGCCGGGCGCAACATCATCTTCAGGGTAAGTAATGGTGCCAACTGCATGGTACACGGCCTCGCCGACAATACCTTCCGTTGGCCGGGGTTTAAGCTGTTCCAGTTCCTGCATTTCGATGCGTACATTCATGTCGATCGAGATTTTACGGACCGCGTTGCCCAAATCCTCGAACTTGTATTTCAGATCGCAACCGGCGTCGACGGCGACAATATAACGGCATCGCCGCCGCACCATTTCGTAAATGCCGAGATTCTCGAAATGGCCTCCGTCGGAGAGATAGATGTAACTTCGGTCGTCGGTCGTGAGGCCGAAGGTCTCGAGGAGAAGCGGTTTCACCGCGATCCGCGGTCCTTCCTTGCGGTATGTGTGGTCTCCCTCGATGCCGGGATTACCAAGCCACCAGCCGAGCCGAACATTCAACAGCGCCATGAGAAAGCCGATACCGGCCGAGGAATGATAGCCCATATTGGGGCTGACGGCGGCACCTGAAATCGCCATCGCAGTCCCGAGCGTAATGCCGTCGGGGCCACCATATTCACGGCTTGAACGATAGGCCTTGCACGAACTGCCGCAATGAAGAGGCGTGACTGTGAAGGGTTCGGCCTTGCGTTCCTGCCAGGCCAGGCGCTTCGTCGAGACAATGTTGAGCGCGATGTTGATGACGTGGAAGGGACGCCAGCTCGTTTTCTCCTGCCAAAGCGACGCCATCAAGGGATTGTCATCGCTGCTGAAATTGGTGAACGGATTGGTGCTTTTCTCGCGATCCTTTGTGGTCGCACCAAGAAATGCGCGGATGAGCCGGTTGCGATAAAGCGCGTGCAAGGAAAAGCGGTTGATGTTGACAGTGAGTGACGCGATCAGGCCGAGGGCAAAGTTCGCGACAACTCCGACCCCCAGCCAAAACAGTTCCTGCCCGTTGGAGGGCGCGTATTCGAGATGGCCGTTGAGGAGCGGACTATCCAAAAGCGAATGATGCAGGAGCAGCTGGTCGAGGGCTGCTGACGTGCCGACAATCAGAGCTGCGGAAAAGACGAGCGCCGCGATCGTCAGAATAAACGCCGGACCCAGCCTCTTGATGCCTTTCGGAATGCCTTGTGCCGGTGAGAGACGGCTCTTGCCAAGCAGTCCCGTCACGGCGCCGGAAAGCAGGCCCGAAAGCGTGATGCTCGCGTGATGGCCCTGCAGAATGAAATGCGTCCCAAGAATCGAGAGCATCGTTGCGGCGAGCCAGCCGATGATGATTGCGATCACCCAGCCGGCGGCGCGTCCGAACCATTCGCGGTCCGCATCGGACGCGGGCTGGTAACTGGTCAGCCCGATAAAGGCCATTTCACCGAACAATTGGGCGAACAGAACCGCCGGTACGCCGTAGATGAAGTACATGACGATCTGGCCATCAGCGATGGGGAGACCGAAAAGCAGCGTAGAGGCAAGATTATCGGTGTGGTTTGACGCGAAGAGCACATAGCCCGCGAGGATCCCAATGATCCCGCCGGCAAGCGTCCATGCGAAGAGGTCGAGAATGCCTTGCCTGAACCGGCCGGCAAGCAGCCATCCGAAGGCGTAAAGGCCGGCGAACCATTCTGCACCGACCGCAAGCGTATGGGGGCGATTCCAGGTGCCGACGATGTCGACCAAGCCCTTGGTCGAGAGAGCAAGGGAAAGAAGGAAGGCCGAGGTGGCGGAGGGCGCCAGCACTTTGACGATAAAGCCGGGTTGGCGGAGCACGGAAGTGCCGGCGCTCGGACGATTGCGCAGTTGCGCCTGTACCGCGAAAATCGAGAGAATCGCGGCCGCGGCAAGCAGCGGCCAGACAAGATTGACATGTTTGATGTCTTCCGCCGCCGCAAACGCGACGAGCAGCCATTTCATCCAGAGCAGAACAAAAATCAGAACCGGCAGAATGATTAGCCAGTTCAGCGACAGATTACGCAGCCAGAGTGCTACACCGGCCCAGGCGTCCGCCGACGTCAGGCCAAGTTTCGGAGTCAAATAATTGCTATTGGCGCGCAGCCATTCGAGCTGCTTCGGCTCTTCGTCCGGCGAGGCCGGCCGAGCCGTCAGGTTTCGCCAGAAACCACCTGGATCGCGCCGCGTCCAGAGGCTCAGCCACGATCCGATGTAACCGCCGCCCGAGACAGTCGAGAGATAATGAAACTGCCCGAGCAGCATGTCTTCCACCTGGCGGGGTGCGGGCTCCCGTTTGATCGGTATGCTCGCAAAAGCCTGAATGACACCAAGACAAAAGGCGGCACTGCGGATGCCGCCGCCGGAAAGGCAAAGCGCCGCGCTATTTAGCGCCGCAAGCTGCGGATAAATCTTCGTGACATCCGGGCTTGGACTCAGTTCGGCATTGTGGATCGCCTTGGCCTCGGCACACAGAATCTCGGTAAGCTGGAGCGGGCCCGAACCAGGCGCCGGCGCATCGGCCATGGATCACCTCAATCACTTGCATATGAATTTGCGCCATCTTGGGCGAAAGCGATCACAGAAACAAACCGCATTTGAAGCACCACCCCTTGTCGGCAGCACGCAACTCCGCGAGGCTGGCAGAACTGCAGGGAGCGAATGAATGGCGCAGAATACGAAAATCGCCGTGGTCACAGGCGGAGGGACGGGCGTCGGCAAGGCATCGGCGCTCGCCTTGATGAAAGCCGGGTGGGACGTGGCTCTCGCCGGGCGCCGCAAGGAGCCGCTCGAAGCGGTTGCCAGCGAGGGCGCCGGCTCCGGCCGCAAGGCCGTCACGGTTCAGACCGATGTCGCCGATCCCAATTCGGTGAAAGCGCTGTTTGCCGAAGTCGAGAAAGCGTTCGGCCGGCTCGACCTGCTGTTCAATAATGCCGGGATCGGCGCGCCGGGAGTCGATCTCGACGAGCTGCCCTTCGAGAAATGGAAGAGCCTCGTCGACATCAATCTCACCGGCTCATTTCTCTGCGCGCAGCAGGCGTTCCGCATCATGAAGACGCAATCGCCGCGCGGCGGCCGCATCATCAATAACGGCTCGATCTCCGCGCATGCGCCGCGCCCGAATTCCATCGCCTATACCGCGACGAAACACGCGGTCACCGGCCTGACGAAAACGATCTCGCTCGACGGACGTAAATACGACATTGCATGCGGTCAAATCGACATCGGCAATGCCGAGACCGATCTCGCCCGGCGCATGGCCGATGGCGTGCCGCAGGCCGACGGTGCCATCAAGGTCGAGCCGCTGATGGATCCGCAGCATGTCGCGGACGCGGTCGTGTTCATGGCGGGCCTGCCACTCGCCTCCAACGTGCAGTTCCTGACGATCATGGCGACGAAGATGCCGTTTGTCGGGAGGGGGTAGGAGCCTGTGGATTGTGTGGAGGAGCATTTGGCCGGCGCCTGCGAAGCCGGTAAAAGCGGCCCATGCCCCTCCACCTGCTAAAGCTCTGCGTCGGCGCGGACTCCATCCGTGACCTCGAATCCTGGATTGCCGAGCGGCTCTCGGGCATGCGCGAGCGCGGCGAGAAGCCGGAGCGCTTCCATACGACCCGCATGGTGCCGAAACGCGCCGCCGAGCTCCTCGATGGCGGCTCGCTCTATTGGGTGATCCGCGGCCAGATCGCCGCGCGCGAGACCCTCATCGACATACGGCCGTTCACCGATGCCGAGGGCATCCACCGCTGCAAGCTCGTGCTCGATTCCAAAGTCGTGCCAGTGATGCCGCGGCCTTATCGCGCCTTTCAGGGCTGGCGTTACCTCGCCGCGCAGGAGGCGCCGCGGGATTTCGGCTCGAGCGCCGCCGAGATCGCCGACATGCCTGAGACAATGCGGCGCGAATTGCGCGAACTCGGGCTGCTATATTGATGGACGGAGCCCGGTAACGATTGAAGCGCCCGCGCCTTGCGCGGAGTCTTGCTTCTGTTTACTCGATTCGGTCCCAGCCGTTCATACCGAGCCGTTCCTGCGGACGGAAGCGGGCCTTGTAGGCCATCTTCTTAGAGCCTTCGACCCAGTAGCCCAGATAAAGATGCGGCAGGCCCAAGCGCTGGGCGCGGTCGAGATGATCGAGGATCATGTACGTGCCGAGCGAGCGCTCGGCTTCATCGGGATCGTAGAAGGAATAAACCATCGACAAGCCGTCGGCGAGAATATCGGTGAGACAGGCGGCGATCAGTGCGCCATTGCCGCGCCCATGGATCGCCGTGTCTGGCCCGCGCTGCCGATATTCGACGATGCGCGTATTCACGTGGGAATCCTCGACCATCATCGAATAGTCGAGGACGCTCATATCCGCCATGCCGCCATCGCCATGGCGCGCGTCGACATAAGAGCGGAATAGCGAATATTGATCCGAATTCGCCTGGTTTGCGATGGCGCGGCCGACGAGATCGTTGTTGATCTCGCGAATCCTGCGCAGGCTCCGCGTTTCGACAAACTCGTCCACCAGCACCCGCACGGACACGCAGGCCCGGCATGATTCGCACGCTGGGCGGTAGGCGATCGTCTGCGAGCGGCGGAATCCCGATTGCGTCAGCGCATCATTGAGCCCCGGCGCGCGCCGGCCGATGAGGTGCGTGAAGACCTTGCGCTCTTCGCGCCCCGGCAGGTACGGACAGACCGAGGGGGCGGTCAGATAGAATTGCGGCGCGTCGCGCGGCTCTTTCGTCAAATCAGATCATCTCCGCCACGGGAGACTATCAAGCCGCATACCGCGCGCAAGACCGCACGCCTTCTCAGTAAGGACGCCGCAGCACGATCACACCGGAAAATATATCGTGCAGACAGCGCTTGTCATGCGTGAAGAGCGACACGAGGAACACCGGCGGAAACATCCAGCTGAAATAAAAGAGCACCGCGTGGATCGCGGCGATGATGAACGGCACGCGCCCGCCGCCGGCAAGCTGCATCTCGATATCCATCATCCGCATGCCGATCGTGCCGTGGTGGCGGCCGGACACGCTGAAGCCGTTGTAGAAGAACGCCACAAACGGGAAGAGCGGCGGCAGGACGAAGAGGGCCAGCCCGAAGGTGGCGACGGTGAGAACCGACCAGAGCACGAAGGCCAGAATGCCGACGATGACAAGATCGATGCAGACCGCCAGAATGCGCCGCGTGCGTACGCCGGCAAACGCCTCGCGCGGCAGGATGGGCGGCAAAGCGTAGGCGCCGGTCGGCGGATAGGCGCGGCTCGTCGTCGTCGGGTCGAACATGTCGGCTCTCCTGCAGCGGCCCAGAGCCGCCGAGGCAAATGTGGGATGCCGGTGTCGCGCGAGCAAGGAGCGCGCCATCCCGTGGGAATCAGTCGCGCCGCAGCGCCTCGGCCGCGCGCACGGCGAAGTAGGTGAGCACGCCATCCGCGCCGGCCCGCTTGAAGGCGAGGAGGCTCTCCATCATTGCCTTGTCGCCGTCGAGCCAGCCGTTCCCGACCGCGGCCATGATCATCGCGTATTCGCCGGAGACTTGGTAGGCGAAGGTCGGCTGCCCGAACGTGTCCTTCACCCGCCGCACGATGTCGAGGTAGGGCATGCCGGGCTTGACCATGACCATGTCAGCGCCCTCGAGAATGTCCTGCTCGACCTCGCGCAGGGCCTCGTCGGAATTGGCCGGGTCCATCTGATAGGTGCGCTTGTCGCCGATCAGCGTCTTGTTGGTCCCGACAGCGTCACGGAACGGCCCGTAGAAGGCCGAGGCATATTTCGCCGCATAGGCCATGATTTGGACCTGCTCGAAGCCTTCCGCGTCCAGCCCGGCGCGGATCGCGGCGACGCGGCCGTCCATCATGTCGGAGGGGGCGATCACGTCGGCCCCGGCGCGGGCCTGGTTCAGCGCCTGCCTGACCAAGACGGCGACGGTCTCGTCGTTCAAGATTTCTTCGCCGCGCATGAGGCCGTCATGGCCGTGGCTCGTATAGGGATCGAGCGCCACGTCGGTCACCAGCCCGAGCTCCGGCACGGCCGCCTTGATGGCGCGGCAGGCGCGGCAGACCAAGTTCTGGTCATGCAGCGCCTCCGAGCCCTCCGGGTCGCGGAGATCGGGATCGGTATAGGGGAAGATGGCGATCGCCGGGATGCGTAAGCTGGCGGCCTTTTCGGCCGCGCGCACCGCCTCGTCGACGGAATAGCGGACCACCCCCGGCATGGAGGCAACGGGCGCCGTACGCTTGTCGCCGTCAATGACGAAAATCGGCCAGATCAGATCGTCGGTCGTCAGCATGTTTTCGCGCACGAGCCGGCGGGCCCAATCGGATTTGCGGTTGCGCCGCGGGCGGTGCGTCAGCCCGAGCTTGTCGGCAGCAGGGGCCTCGGCGCGCGATGGGAACGGCGCAATTTTCGCTTTCTGCTCGGACGAAGGCATGCGGAAGTCCTTGAACAAGTCTGGCTTTTCAAAGGAGTCTAGTTCCAGAGCGGCCGTGCGCACAAGGCGAGCGGTCGGGAGGTGAGGTTACGTCCATGCTGCAGAAGGTCAGCTATGACGAGCGCCAGCACGCGCAATATCAGCGCGGCCGCGCAATGCCTCCCGACCGGCTGGCGACGTGGATCGACGCATTCGGCACATATGCGCCGAGCGCCCGCCCGCTCGCGGTGCTCGACCTGGGCTCGGGCACGGGCCGGTTCACGCCGGCACTCGCCGAGGCCTTCGGCGGGCCCGTTTATGGCGTCGAGCCTGCAGAGAAGATGCGGGCGGTCGCCGAGAAGTCGGCCGCCCATCCCGCCGTCACTTATCTCGACGGCCGAGCGGAACTGATTCCATTGCCAGCGGCGAGCATCGACCTCGTTCTCATGTATCTGTCGTTTCACCATATACAGGATCGAGGTGCCGCCGCTGCGGAAATCGCGCGCGTTCTGCGGCCCAGCGGGCGCCTGCTTCTTCGCAGCACTTTTTCCGATCACATGCCGGAACTTGAATGGATGCGCTACTTCCCGCGTGCGCGCGACATCGAGATGCGGATGTTCCCGTCGACTGGCGAGGTCATGCGGCTCTTCGCAACCGTGCGCCTCTCGCCGGTTGCGCTTGTCGCGATTGAGGAGCAGCTCGCGCCCAGTCTGACCGAATATGCTGAACGGCTGCGTCTGCGGGCTCTGTCTACCTTCGAACATATGTCGGAGGAGGAGATCGCCCAAGGGTTCGCCCGGATGGATGTCGCGGTTGCCGAAGCAACGCAGCCGCGGCCTGTCGTGCGTTCAAGCGATCTGCTTGTGTTTGGCTAGAGCAGGGCTCTCAACCTGGTTTTGCGGCGAACTCACCGAGGACTTGAGTCCAGACGATGATGTCCGCGATTGCAGCTGCGAAGGCGAGCCCGGCCGCTATCCACGCGGCGCGCCGGAACGGACCGAGCACCAGTGCGGGAAAGGCCAAGCACAACGTGATTCCGGTGATCGGAACCATGGCCGCCCATTCCAGCCCGTCGCCGAGCGGATTTCCGTGCCGGCTGATGTAGAAGAATGCGTAAAGCCAGAACACAATCTCCGCCGCGGCCAGAGCCATGGCGGCGAGGCGCACGTGATCGCGTTGCAGAAGGTGAAAGCGCCTTGCGGCTGCGGATGACATGTTGATTCAAAACCCCGGCGACGGTCGCCTTCTCCTTAGCATGGAAGGCTAGCACGCGCGCATTCTGCCCCGTCGGGCTCGACATCGTACAGGAGCTAAGTCATTTCTTGTCTTCGAGCTCACATCGAGGAGGAGCCGCCGTGAACACTTGCCGTCATGTTGCACTGGTCTTTGCTGCAATCGTTGCATTCCCGCCGGCCGTCCATGCGCAATCCGATTCCGCACCCTCGCTGCGGCTGCACCAGTGCGTGAAGACGCGCATAAGCGAAATCGGATCGCGGCTCGAGAACACGCCCGATAGCGGCAGCGCCGTTGCGTACGAGAACCGCGTTTACGGCGTGAGTTACGACCGCATTCCGGCCGTTCGAGCATCGCGTGTCGGCGATCCCGTGATCGTCTGTCTTGTCAGCATTCCGAAAGACTGCCCGAAAGGCGACGATCGCGGCAAAAGATATTCGGCTCATAACCTACGCACCGGCGGCAAGTGGATCTTGCCCGATGCCTCGCATATGTGCGGTGGCGCGTGACCGTCTCTGCAGGCGAGTCACAGCCTCGAAAATTGTCTTCGGACGCCGAACCGTCTAACCCCGCGCACGATGGCTGAACCCGAGATCATCTGCGAGCGGCGCGGCGCGAGCGGAACGGTTTTCCTGAACCGGCCGCAGGCGCTGAATGCGATTACGCTCACCATGGTGCGCCAGCTCACGCGCGCGCTCGACGCGTGGGAGCCCAATCCCGCCATCAAGAACGTGGTCGTCACAGCCGCGGAGAGCAAAGCGTTTTCGGCGGGCGGCGACATCAGGCTGCTTTATGAGCAAGGCCAAGCCCGCGATCACGCCGCGCA
>JAXDNH010000075.1:0-18846 GCA_034669525.1 Methylobacteriaceae bacterium
TCACGACCAGCTTCGCAAAACGCAAGCTTTCGCGGGGTTACCGGGCCGGGCGCCTGCTCGACGACCATCCGCTCGGGAGCGCCGGGACCGTTCTGCGTGGCCACGAATTCCATTATGCGACAGGATTGGAGGCTTCCTGTAACGCTCCGTTCGCCGATATGACCGATGCTTACGGCGGGGACTGGCATCCGGTAGGGAGCCGCCTTGGCAATGCTTCAGGAACTTTCTTCCACATTATCGCCCGCGACAGCTGAATCGGAGACGAGGAAGCGCATGTCCCACGGGTCGAAATTCCTGCTTGCCGGCGTCATGGGCTGGCCGGTGATGCATTCGCGCTCGCCGAAGCTGCATAATTTCTGGCTGCAGCAATACGGGCTCACCGGCGCCTACCTGCCTCTCGAAATCGGGCAGGACCAGCTCGAAAGTGCCCTGCGGGCTCTGCCGGCGCTAAATTTCTGCGGCTGCAATCTGACGATCCCGCACAAAGAAGCGGCGCTCCGGGTGGTCGATTCCGTTGATGCGGTGGCGCGCAGGATTGGCGCGGTGAACACGATTGTCGTTGGCCCGGATGGGCAGCTCGAAGGCCGCAACACCGATGCCTACGGCTTCATCTCCAGCGTCTGCGACGCGCAGCCGAACTGGCACGCGGGTGACGGCCCGATCGTCGTGCTCGGCGCCGGCGGCGGTGCGCGCGCGGTGCTCACCGCGCTGATTGAGGCCGGCGCCCAGGAAATCTGGCTCGCCAATCGCAGCCTGGAGCGAGCGGATGCGCTGGCGCAGGAATTCGGACCACCGATCGGAATCTGCGACTGGAGCAAGCGGCATGAGGCACTCGATCAAGCCGCGATGGTCGTCAACACGACGAGTCTCGGCATGCTCGGGCAGCCGCCACTCGACCTCTTCCTTCAGGCGCTGCCGTTCACAGCGATCGTCTGCGACATCGTCTATGTGCCCCTGGAGACGCCGCTTCTCGCCGCAGCGCGGCGGCGGGGTAATCCGACGGTCGACGGCCTCGGCATGTTGTTGCACCAGGCGCGCCCGGCCTTTGAGGCGTGGTTTGGCATTTTGCCCGAGGTGACGCCGGCGCTGCGGACGATGATGGAAGCAACGCTGTGAACTCCAGGCAGCTGTTGTTCTTTTCTTAACTGGATTCTCAATCGCTCAGGCTAAGGCTAGAGTCGCGTTGATTCGAGCGGCGGGGCGGACGCTGGCTCGATCGCGATCCCTTGCGCGCGCGTGGCGCGTGCCGCGGGGAACGCCGTCGAGGAGATACGAATGGCACGGCGGCGACGGCGTGACCTGACTTGCCGAGCTACTTGCCTTGTGCCGGCATTCGCCGCGACCGCTTGCTTTTCATTTTCTCCACTCGCCCGCGCGCAGTCCTTTGACCTGATTCCACCGGACAAAATGGCGGAGACTTCTGGCCTCGCCGGCATCCTGCTTGTGCTTGGCCTCGTACTTTTCTCCACGATCACCGCACTTCTGCATCTCACCGGCCGTAAGCGGTGGACACAGCGTGAGGCCCAACTCGTCGACGAACTCGCCCGCCTGCGCCATCAGCTTGATCGCGCGCAGGTCTTTCTGTCCGCCGAACCGCAGATCGCAATCGCCTGGACTTCACCTGATGGCGAACCCGAAATCGAGGGCGATCTGTCGCTTGTCACCGATGCACCGGTCGCGCGGCGGGTGCTGGGCTTTGGTTCATGGCTCGCGCCGCAGGCGGCGCAGCAGCTCGACGCCTGCGTCGAGCGCCTGCGGCAGCGTGGCGAAGCCTTTCGCATGCCGCTGAGAAGTGTGGTGGGGCGGCATCTCGAGGCGGAGGGCAGGCCGGTCGGCGGGCGCGCCGTCATGCGCATCCGCGACGTGTCAGGCGATCGCCTCGAACTGATCGGACTGCGCGAGCGCTACGCCGAGACAAAAGCGATCGCCAATGCGCTGCGCGCGATGCTCGACGCGATCGCCGATCCCGTCTGGATGCGCGATGGCGCGGGTCAGCTTGCGTGGGTCAATGCGGCTTACATGCGCGCGGTCGAGGGACCGAAAGCCGAAGAGGTCATCGCGCGCCATATCGATCTTTTGGAAAAGCCCGACCGCGAAGCGGCTTCTGCCGCATCAAGTCGCGGCGAAGTCTGGCGCGCGCGGGTGCAGGCGGTCGTCGCCGGCGAGCGTCACACGCTCGATGTCGTCGATGTACCCTCGCCTCCTTATTCCGTCGCGATCGCCAAGGATCTGAGCGAACTCGAAGCCGCGCGGGCCGATCTCGAGCGTCAAATGGAATCGCATGCGCGCACGCTCGATCAGATGCCGACCGGTGTCGCGATTTTCGATCGCAAGAAGCGCCTCGTCTTCAACAATTCCGCGTATCGCGAGCTCTGGTCGCTCGACGCAGGGTTCCTCGAACACCGCCCAACCGATTCCGAAATCCTCGATCGCCTGCGCGCCGAGCGCCGCCTGCCCGAACAGGCAGACTTCCGCGCCTGGAAGAACGGCCTCATGGCGGCATATCAATCGGTCGAGACAAGCGAGCAGCCCTGGTATCTGCCGGACGGCCGCACGTTGCGCGTCGTTACCAATCCCAATCCGCAGGGTGGCGTGACGTATCTTTTCGACGACGTTTCCGAGCGCTTCCATCTCGAATCGCAGTTCAACGCGCTGACACGTGTGCAGGGCGAGACGCTCGAAACGTTGAAGGAAGGCGTCGCGGTGTTCGGCACGGATGGCCGGCTAAAGCTCGCAAATCCTGCCTTCTCCGCCCTGTGGAGAGTTGATCCCGCTACTCTTCGCGCGCAGCCGCACTTCGATGCCTTGGCACAAGCGTGCGGCCCGCTGCATCCGCAGGAAGAAACCTGGGGCGCGCTTCGCGCGATCGTCACCGGTTTGTCCGAAGGCCGTACCGGCTTCGAGCGGCGGCTCGAACGCACAGACGGTTCGGTCCTCGATTGCGCTGCGCTGCCGCTGCCCGATGGTGCAACGCTGCTCACCTTTGTCGACATGACTGCAAGCGTGAATGTCGAGCGCGCCCTGACTGACATGAACGCAGCGCTGCTCGCCGCCGAAAGACTCCGCAACGATTTCGTCCACCACGTCAGTTACGAGCTGCGGTCGCCGCTCACCAACATCATTGGTTTTATCCAGCTTCTCGGCGACGGCTCGATCGGGCCTTTAAATGAGAAGCAGCGCGAATATGCCGGCTATGTCCTCAAATCTTCCGCGGCGCTGCTCGCGATCATCAACGACATCCTCGATCTCGCAACAATAGATACCGGCGCGACCGAACTGCAGCTCGGAGAGGTCGACATCGAAGAGACGATCGAAGCCGCCACGGAAGGGTTGCAGGATCGGCTTTCGGATGCGGCGATCGATCTAAAGGTAGTGGCGACCGACAACATCGGGTCCTTCCGCGCCGACGGAAAGCGCGTGCGGCAGATTCTGTTCAATCTTCTGTCCAACGCGATCGGCTTTTCCGAGCCGGGCCAGACGGTCACGCTCGCGGCTCTGCGCCGGCCGAAGGAGGTCGTGTTCAAAGTCAGCGACCGCGGCCGTGGCATTCCGCCGGAAATCCTCGAGAAGGTTTTCGACAGGTTTGAGAGCCACACCGTCGGCTCACGTCACCGCGGCGTTGGCCTCGGCCTCTCGATCGTGCGATCCTTTGTCGAACTTCACGGCGGCAAGATTTTCATTGACTCGGCCCCGGGAGAGGGAACGACGGTGACTTGCATCTTTCCGGTGGAGGATGCGCGGGAAAGCGGCGCAGCGTTGGCCGAGCCGGCCTGAGACGAGGATTTGTGGAGACGCACGTAACGGCCTGGGACATCGAGGTTACGGACGAGGCGGCAACAAACGCACTCGCCGCGCGCGTTGCGACTTATGTCGGGGCCGGCGATCTCGTCGCGCTCTCCGGCGAGCTCGGTTCCGGCAAGACCACCTTCGCGCGCGCACTGATCCGCACTTTGACAGGCGATCCGGAACTCGAAGTACCGAGTCCAACCTATACCCTGATGCAGGTCTATGACGGCACCGGATTTCCGATCGTCCACGCCGATCTTTTCAGGATCAACAACCCGTCTGAACTGGCGGAACTCGGCTGGGAGGAAAGCGCCGAAGGTGCCGTCGTCATCGTCGAATGGCCGGAACAGGCCGGAGATCAGCTCCCGCCCGACCGGCTTGAGGTGCGGATCGAACTCGCACCCGATCTCGGCGAAACCCAGCGCCGGGTAACGCTTTCCGGAAGCGGCACGTTTGCGCCGCGCCTCGCGCAGGTCAAAGCGATCCAGGATTTGCTGTCGCGCGCCGGCTGGAGCGATGCGGCACGCAGCTTCATGCAGGGCGACGCCTCGACGCGCAGCTTCGAGCGCCTCACAAAGGCGGACGGCAGCAGCGCGGTTCTCATGATCTCACCGGCGCGTCCTGACGGGCCGCCCGTGCGTTACGGCAAACCGTATAGCGCAATCGCGCGCCTCGCGGAGAGCATTAAGCCCTACATCGCCATGAATCGTGCATTGCGCGCGCAGGGCTTCTCAGCACCCGAGATCTACGCAGAGAACGCCGAAATTGGTCTCGCGCTTCTGGAAGACCTCGGAACGGAGCGCGTTGTCGAAAATAATGGTCCGATCCCCGAGCGTTATCTCGAAGCGCTCGCGCTGCTCGCAAAGTTGCATGGACGCAATGCCGCCGATGCCATCCCTTTCGCCAACGGCCAATATCGCATTCCGGCCTATGATCTCGACGCGCTGCTCATCGAAGTCGACCTTCTCGTCGACTGGTATGCGCCCCACGTGGCTAAGGCGGCTCTCTCGTCCGGAACACGCGCAACCTTCGTCAACGTGTGGCGGCAGCTGCTTGCCGACATCGTTTTGCAGAGAGCGACGTGGACTTTACGCGACTACCATTCGCCGAATTTGATCTGGCTGCCCGAACGCGAGGGTATCGCTCGCGTCGGGCTGGTCGATTTTCAGGATTGCGTGCTGGGACACCCGGCTTATGACGTCGCCTCGCTCTTGCAGGATGCGCGCGTGACGGTGCCGGACGATCTCGAATTAAAGCTGCTCGGCGCCTATGCGAGATTGCGCAAACACTTCGATCCGAACTTCGACATGACCGCCTTTGCCAAAGCTTATGCGATCCTCGGCGCGCAGCGCGCAACCAAAGTGCTCGGTATTTTTGCCCGCCTCGACAAACGCGATCACAAGCCTTGGTATCATGCACATATGCCGCGCGTTGAATCGTATTTGCGCAAGAGCCTCAATCATCCGGCGCTGGCCAATTTGCGTGGCTGGTATGATGAATATCTGTGGTCCGCGCCGGCGGCGAGGTCCGCCTGAGCGCTGCCGGCATGCGCAGTTCCGCGCCCGACACAGTCATGGTGTTCGCCGCAGGGCTCGGCAAACGCATGCGCCCGGTCACCGACACGATGCCGAAGCCGCTGGTGAAGATCGGCGGCCGCAGCATGATCGATCATATGCTTGACCGCTTCGCCGAGATCGGTGTCAGGCGCGCGATCGTCAACGTGCATTATTTAGCCGATCAGCTGGAGCGGCATCTGGCAGAACGAACGAGCCCGCAGATCATCATCTCGGACGAACGCGAGAAACTTCTCGACCAGGGTGGCGGAATAAAAAAAGCGCTACCGCTGCTCGGCGACGCGCCGTTCTTCATTTGCAATACCGATGCGATCTGGCTCGAAGGCGCGCGCAGCAATCTTGCGCGACTCGCGGAGCGCTGGGACGCGGACGCAATGGATGTCCTGCTGCTGGTTGCGGCGAGTGCGACCAGTATCGGCGTCGACTGGGCGGGCGATTTCCTGATGGACACCGAAGGCCGGCTGAGCCGGCGCGGTGAAAGCGAAGTGGCGCCCTTTGTCTATGCCGGCGTTGGCATCATCAAACCGCAACTCTTCGCCGACGTGAAAGAGGACGTGTTCCGGCTGGCGCCATACTTCTTTGCGGCTGCCGAGCGCGGCCGGCTTTTTGGCCAGCGTCTCGACGGGCAATGGCTGCATGTCGGTACGCCGACGGCGATCGACGACGCCGAGCGCGCGATTCGCCGATCGGTGCTGTAGCGCCTATAGCGGCGCGCAACAACAGCCTGGAGGAGTGCATGGAGCCCATTGCTTTGCATCTTGATCACGTGTCGCTCTTCGTGCGCGACCGCGACGCAAGCGCGCGCTTCTATCAGGAGGTTCTTGGCTTGCCGGAGATCGAGAACAAGACGCAGCGCCCGCACATTCGCTGGTTCGCTCTCGGCGCGGGGCGATCGATCCATATCATTGGCGGCGCGAGCGGGGATGCCGGTACGCGGCCGCTCTCAACCCATCTTGCGCTGGGCACATCGAATTTCGACGACATGAGGAAGCGGCTCGACGCGCGCGGCATCCGCTACCGCAATCTTAACGGCGAGACCGGCGCGTACTCGGTCCGTGCCGATGGCGCGCGGCAGCTTTATTTCCAGGATCCGGACGGTCACTGGATCGAAATCAACGACGCACCGCCGGAATAATTGCGCCCAGAGGATCTGATCTAACCACCTGAAGCGGCAGGCTTTTCGTCGTCTGGCACCCACCCTGCCATCGTGCGGTCACAAGTATATTCTTCAAAGACGAGAGAGAGCAGGATTTTCCCATGCCGAGTTGGCCTGGCGCTACCATAGTAATAGTTTTTCTGGCTGCGGCAGCCGTGTCCCCCGCTCATGCGGAGGCAATCGGCAGGGTCACAGATGTTGCGCGCAAAACGACGGCGGATGCCGCCGGCGCACATCGCGAGCTTGATCTCGGCAGCGACGTTGCGGCGCGAGACACGCTTGTCACCGACAAAGTCGGCAAGGCAGCGCTGCGTTTTGTCGACGACACGCAATTGTCGATCGGGCCGAATTCCAGCGTCCGCCTCGACGATTTCGTGTTCAGCCGACCTTCCGATCCCTCATCCTTCGTGATCCGCGCCACGCGCGGCGTCTTCCGCTTTGCGACCGGACGCGGCGATCATGAGGCCTATCGCATCCACACACCCACGGCGACGCTCGGCGTTCGCGGCACGCAGTTCGACGTGAAGATCGAAGGCAAACAGGTACGCGTCTCCGTCATCGAAGGCGAAGTTGTCTTATGTCCCAACGGGGGGCGAGCGAACTTCGTCGATTGTGCCGAGGCCGTCGCGGGGCAATCGATCCTCGCCAGCCGGACCCGCGCCAATGTCGTGCCGACGGCGTCGCTTCCGCAGCTGCGTGCAGACCTCCTGCCGTTGAACAGCGTCGCAAACGCTGCCTCGGGCTTTGTGCCGATCCTCAACGGCGCACTTGGTGGCGCGGCTTCGACGGTAGGCTCCGCCGCGAATGCCGCGACCGGTGCCGCGGGCAGCACCCTCAATGGGTTTGGATCGAGCGCATCGAGCACGGCCGCGGGCCTCAGCAATGCCGGCGCGAATGCCGGTGGCGCGCTCGGCGGGATGGGTAACCCCGCCGGCAACGTTGGCGGCGCACTTGGCGGACTTGGCAATTCCGGTGCTGCACTTGGCGGGATCGGCAACAGTGCTGGGAATCTTGGCGGCGCGGTTGGCGGGATCGGCAGCGCCGCGGGCGGACTCGGCGGAGCGGTTGGCGGTGTGGGCGGCGCTTTGGGCGGACTTCGGATCGGACGCTGAGGGAGTCGCAGTTGTTGCATTGCTGGCGCACCCCGGAGGATGAAACTGGGAACCGCTGTCATTGTCTGTGCGGAGGATTTCTGAAGGCGGGGGTTAGAGAAGCTCTGGGGAGGCGGGCCCCTTCAGCTCACGACCAGGGCTCGCCGATGATCGGATGGCGAAGTCCGAAACTGGCCGAGAGCGGAAGGTCCGGTTCGGGGCGTGAGAATGCTGTACCGGACATTCACTTCGAAAGCGCTCATTTCGCAAAAGAAGATCCATTTGCCGATGCGGCCTCAACAGCAGTGCTCCAGAACTGGATATCCCTAGCGCCCCAGATGATCCATATGAAATAGTGCCCGTGCGAACTGCGCGTCGCGATCATCTTCATCGCCGGCTTGAATGTCGGCACGCACGGAGGCAACAGAGTCCAGCAATTGCGCGTTCGTGTAGGGAATCGGCAGGAAATCGGCGGCCCCCGCCTTGATGACCTCGGCACCGAAGCGAACGTCGCCGCTGGCGACGGCAAACACGTTGCTGCGCTGATCGCCGAAATACGCGGCGCCATCAAAAAGGAAATGGAATTGGAGCGGCGGAAAAAACGCCAGCCCGATCGCTTGCGTGCGAGGACGCCCGAGCAGCGGCAAAAATACGAGGAATGGCAAAAAACGCATCGGCCGGGCTCCCCCGCGGCGCGCCAGCGCGCGCGTGACGATCGGGACGCCGGGAAGTGGCTCTCGGAATTATTGGCGCGAAAATCGGCTCCCGCGTCAGCGGAGCCGGAAGAGGACGATATTTTCGCATGAAAAACCTTTCAGAAGACGCCAGGAGGACTGTGCGGCGTGTGCGCCGGACAATCAAAGCCGAGGGCTTGCAGGTCGCTTACGACGCATTGATAGCCGTCGCAAAGGACTCCAAGGCGCAAGCATCGGCCCGGGCCACAGCCGGCGTAGCCATTTTCCGTGCGGCCGGCCTTTTCGAGAAGGCTCAGGACCCGGACGACCAAGAGCCGCAGGAGGCCACGGTAGAGGAGCTGCGCGAGCAGCGCGAATATCTGCAGGCGATGCTCAAGGAGGCGCGAGAGCTTAGCGAGCTGAACCAGCTGAACCAGCGGAACCAGCTGAACGAGGACGATGATGACGATTTATTCGCTTAGGGGCTAGCGCGTTCCAGGATAGGTTTGATCGTAGTCGCCTCCTTTCCGAATTCCGCGCCGATAGCTCTGAGGCTAGGGCCCGCTGAGCGCATTTCGCGCATCCGGGTGAGCGCTGCCTGCTCCCCTTTGTTCGGAACAAGCCGCCCGTCTGAAATTTCATAGCCGAATTGCCGTTTTCCGCCGTTGTACATGCCATCCGATGCGAGTCGTCCCTTCACATCTCGAATCCGCTCCCGAATTCGATCACGCTCGTTTTCCGCAACGGCGCTTAGGATGGTGAAAACGAGCTTCGAAATTCCGTTGCCGCATACGTCGCCGCCCAGGTCGATCATGTGAAGGCCGATGCCCTGGTCCTTGAGCTCCTCGAGCGTGCCCAACGCGTCTGAGGCGCTGCGAAACATGCGATCCAACTTCGGAGTGATCACCGCGTCGCCCTTTTTGAGCGCGGCTAGCAGGCGTTGGCCCTCAGGTCGCTCCGCCAATGGAACCGAACCGCTGACGCCGGCCTCAACAAAAACCTGGCCGAGCTCCCAGCCCTTCAGCATCGCGTAGCCTTCGATTTGGCGGCGCTGAGTGGCGAGCGATTCGCCGTTTGAGGCTTGTTCCGCGGTCGAAACCCTGATGTAGCAGACCACGTTCATAGCCGTTTCCGTGTCTTTGCATTAGCAATGACACATTGTGAGGCAATGACACACGCTTGGCAAGCGCGCGCACGCGCGAATTTGTGGTTTTCCCGTCACAGCGAAAGTGAATTCAACTAAGTTTTGTTTTTGCGCGGCGCCGGACTTTGTCTGACAGCCGCTGACACCGCTCGCACAATCGTTCCGATTGTTGAAAGTTGCTCGACAGTTGGTTTGTTGTTCATTGCCTCATACACAACAAACATTGCCGAACACGAGCGTTTGCGCCCCACTTTGACTATTTCCGGGTTGCGCGAAACCATCGATTCTCTGAATGTTTGCGGAGAGGAGAAGCGCACATGGGCACGAATTTCGTTGAACTGGAGCCAAGCGAATTTTGGACGCTTGCTTCGGAGTATAGCAGATGGGGAAATCAGCGCCTTCGCGCATGCGATAATGCGGATTGCGGACTGCACGCCATCAACGAAATCAGCAGTATCTTGCTTCACACCACCTCGTCGAAGCTACGGGCCGCCTGCTCGGCCTTTCTCAGCCGTGTTCCGCGTGAACATCTGGAGCAGGCGGACAAGCTGATGGAATCGGCTTAGGTCAGGTCCGTCTCTCGGATTGAGAGCGGATACGCTCCTGGCGCGCTGATGGCATGTCAGGGCTAGCCTTGTTCCTCCCTCGTAGATCACCACCGGTCAGGGTCGCCAACGAGCCCGAAGGCGGGTCCCCCGGCGGCAGTCCCCCGGGCTATTCGAAAGCCGCGGCTGGCGCGCGTACAAATCATTTACCAGGGGAACTTCTGATCCGCCTGATCCCGCAAGTTTATCCTTCCCCCGGCCGAACCACGCTTCAGTCCACCGCGAGCACCCTGGTTTTGCTTCAGAGACCTTACCATTGTGGTTGGCAAGGGCTACGATCTGTGGGGCATCTAGTGGCGGACCAGGGATCGGGTAGTCTGCGGCAAACTGGTCAAAGCCCTGAGATTAGGGACGCGTTTTGTGGGTACCCTTGCATTTGAATGGAGGGTGTAGTTTGCTCACAGCAACCAGGAGAGGTTTTTTAAATGCGAGACCCGCAACCTGACCAAGCGACACCGGAACGTGTGGCTACAGGGCGGACTTTTGCGGACGCATTTGTCGACACCGTTAGACTGCTTGGGCGGGCCGGCCCGTATGCGGTGTTCCTTGTGATCACTCTTTATGCAATTCAGCAGCTTGTCGTCTCTAATAATTCCAAGCTTCTGGACGTTGAGCGCGCGCGAAACGAGGGCCTGGAAAAGAATGCTGCAGAGATCGACCGGTTGAACAAACTGGTGCGAGATAACGCCAGCGATCTTGAGAAACTGCGGGCCGCCCAGTTCGACGGGATAGCCAAGGCACTCGATTTAGGTAAAACTGCATCAACATCAGTTCTCGCGAACCAAGACTTACTTTCCGAACAACGCCAAAAGCTTTTCGAAGCCCGGGCACAAGCTGCGACGTACGAAGCCAAATTGCAGGCTGGAATCGAACAAAGGAAACAGCTCGAAGAGCAAAACAAAACCTTGAGTTTGCAACAATACAAAGCCGAAACCATAATCGGTGCCGCCGATCTGATCCTGCTTTATTTAGGCGACCCTGGGCCCCCCGGTCGGGACCGCACAGATATTGCGCGACGCTTCCTAGCCGGCGGCTCGTCAGACGATGTAACAAGGGCGCCAGATGGAAGTACTTTCTACGGGGCGTTTCGTATCCCGGCGAAAGGAGTGGGGGAGCTCATCGAGTTTATAAAGCGCCACGAGTCAGCGATCGCGGAACGTCTGCTCGATGCAGGTGGCGTCGACGCGGCCTCGAAAGGGACTTCAGAATTTCGGGCCGAGTGGCGATCGTTGTCGCGGGATGCTCTGTTTGAAGATCTCCAGGTGAAGTGGATCGACGAGAAGATGTACCTCCCGCTTTTAGCATCAATTACCAAGCAGCTAAGCAGGGCGACAGCGGCGCAGCCTTTCCCTGCGGATTCCCGTTCATTAGGACTGCAGGCGACCCTTTGGTCAGTTGCCGTTCAGGAGGGTCCGCACACTTCCCTGGTTCGTCGAGCTTGGACAGGGCTGGACCTATCGGCGGCGGATGATGCAGCCTTGATATGCGCAATCTTCAGGGAGCGAATGAATATATCGAACTATCGTCCTGACGCTGGGGAGTTGGAAGTCAAACTTCTACGAGCGAGAAACAGGCTCGAGATGCGAGAAGCCATCCGAATGAACTCCGATCAGAACAGCCGATCAACGAGCGAGGATTGCGAAAAATGAGAAGCTCACAAACTCTCTTCCCAATCATCGCAGCAGCTTCAGTAGCTATTGCGGTCCTTTGCCCTGAAGAAGCTCATGCACGCTGGTGTCAACTGCAGCAACCACAGCTTCAAGGGTCTGGCGCAGATCGGGTTATCCTCGTCACCATCAATTGCAGCGACACTCAATCTGGCGGTCAAGTGCTCTATCCGGACAAGACGCTCTACATTGGGGCGACTGTCGTCAAATTAAGGTCATCTCTCGTCAGGGAAGTTGCGGGTGTCAAATTCAACACGTATGAAGGCGTACACTATCGCGATATTCCGGCAGTCGATCTCCCTAATGGCCTCCCCGTCGGCGAGTCTCAGGTGCGCTTGCAAGCCGGCGACACCGCCGCCTACAGCCATATCGTATTCGCGATATGGAGCGAAAGGGAAGACTGCAGTGCGGAAGACACGCAGGACAAACAGTCCGCTGATGGGTGTACGCTTTACAAATATAGATTCCGTAATGTTGACGATGAAGAATACCCGGCCCCGATCGATGCATGGCCCCGCCCCTCGTGCGACCTTGTTAGCTTGCGGCGGGCGGGCTTTTTCGGGGACAAGGACCCCATCAATCTCCCCAGACGGCTTCGCGGTCTAGCTCAATTGAACGACTGCTGGAACTTAACGCGTAGCCCGGGCTTGGGTTTTTCAATCCAGAGGTGGCGGGCTGCACCTCTCTCTAGTCTTGCTCAGAATCCCTAGAGTCGTACCGCTTTGGACAGCGCGTGCTTCGAAGCAGGGCTCTGGCTCTATTTGGCCGCTTCGCTCTTATATCATGCTCTTGTTGTGCGCGGTTACTTGCGTGGGCGCCCGGAAAGTGGCGCCGTTTCCTGGGAGGCGGATCAGGTTGGGGTCGTGATTCCGGCATACAATGCGCAGAGTTCGCTCATATGCATGCTGGAAACTGTCGCGGTTGCACAGCGTTGCGGTTTTCGTACAACCATAGTGGATGATGGATCCGCCGTTCCTCTTGCTCGAACCGAATTTGGACCCGCAAGTCTCGTCCGCCACACGCACAACCAAGGGAAAGCTGCAGCGCTTCGCACAGGCTCGTCAGCCCTGACTGCATCGATAATAATCACCGTGGACGCAGACACGGTTGTGACAGAATCCGCCCTTCGGCGTGCACTGTCGGGATTCTCGGATTGCCGTATCGGTGCCATGGCAATGTCGATAACTGTCGCGCCGGCGACCGGGAAACTGTGGGAGCGTTTTCAAGCCGCGGAATATCGCTTCATCTTCGATTTCGAGCGCCGAGCGCTCGCCGCATTGGGCATGATGTTCACCGTGCCCGGCGCAGCGGCTCTGTGGCGTCGCTCGGCCATTGAAACGATAGATGGCTTCTCTGGCCGAACGTTGTCCGAAGATACAGATGCGACAATCGGTCTGTGGTGCGCTGGTTGGCGGGCGTCCGTGTCTCCGCAATCGTGCGCCGTGACCCGCGCACCATCCACATTTTCGCAGTTAATCCGACAGCGTCGAAGATGGATATGGGGGAACATACAAGTTGCTTATTATCAGCTAGTCGATGTGGGCCATGCCTCTCGGTCCTTGTGGCCCGCTGGCCTGTTCGCGATGGTGACCGGCTGGCACGTTATGGGCTACCTCCTCTCGCTTTGGGGTGCGGTAGCTCTAGTCCTAGGTGATTTCTCTCTAACGGCTCTGACGGTCACCTGCATTCTTTGCTTGAGCGGCGCTGCTAGACTTGTCATAGCTCTACACGAAGGTCGCGAGCCGCCGAGCTCGATCCTGATTGTCCTAACCTCTGCGCTTGTAATGCAGGCGATCAATACGGTTGCTTTCACCGCGGGCGTTCTATCTCCCAGTATCTGGCGTCGAAGATGGTTTTAGCGCTGCCTTCGTTACGGGATGCGAAAAGCAGAGGCTATTTATCCGCTGCCGATGAAACTCGTCCCGATCGCCGCGATGTACTCATCGATGGATTGCGTAGCGTGGCAATTCTCGTTGTATTGATAGGCCATTTTCACAACGCATATGATCTCAAGCCTATCTTTTCGGGCGTGGCTCGGTGGGTTTTCCAACGATTGTTGCTTGAGAATGAACATTACGGAGTTGTCACCTTTTTCACCATCTCGGGTTATTTGATTACCTCGAAAGCGCTGGCGCGATTCGGCAGCTTTGACCACACCAAATCGCGCAATTTCTATGTCTACAGGTTTGCGCGAATTATTCCCTGCTTAGTTCTGTTTGTTTTCGCAGTGGGAATTGGGTATTTACTCCATGTGCCGCGGATTACTATCACGTCCGAAGACGTTCCGGCATTATTGGTAGTGCTATCGGCATTTTTGTTCTTTCACAACTTGTTGATGGTGGTCTACGGCTGGTTCAGCTACTGCATGAACATCCTATGGTCAATTTCGATTGAGGAGGCGTTCTACTTATTGTATCCGCCCATCGTGCTGCTGCTGGGCCGAGCGCCGCGCGTGGCATTCTTTTGCGGAGTTCTGATCGTGGCGGGCCCGATCGCCCGGTATTCTGCCGAAACTCTCGCGGAGCAATACTACGGATATTTGTCGTGTTTTGATGCTATTGCTGTTGGCGTTCTGACTGCCATTCTGGCGCGCGGCCTGCACCCAAGTAAAACAGTCGCCGTGTGCTTGCGGATCCTTGGGACAGTAATGCTCGTAGGTGCATCTCTGATAAAAACTCAAGATACCATGATATTCGGACCGACTATTATTGCCATGGGGACTTCCGCCCTCCTCTTCACCGCGCGGGATAAGGAGCAAGAGCGTCCTATTATTTTAAGAACGTTCCTAAGCTTTGGGCGCTGCAGCTACGAGCTATACCTTTTCCACATCTTGGTACTCGCTGCCATGCGGGATATCGCGGGTCCCGGGCTGGTCACCAGCCAATGGCGCCCTTTTTGGCTCATTGCATTTTTGTTGCTCTCGATAACTGTGGCGGCACTCTTATCTCGCTATTTCTCCGAGCCGATGAACAGACGCCTGCGGCACCAGCTCCTGAAACCGATAGTCTGCGAGAGCAATCTGCGCGGATAGCGCCCATCAACAAGGCGATGCGAAGCAGATCACCCTTGCGGCTCGCCCGACCGTTCACTGGAAGTACTCTGAAAGCGCATTCGAAAGCTGGGCGACGGCAGCCTCGACGCGGTCCCTGAAATCTGAATTGGGCCGGCATAACAGGGCGCTAGCAGACATGTTCACGGCCCCGGATGCTGTTGCTCGGTTGCGCGCAGCTCAGCAGCATGCGCAAGAAAACCCGTTGCTTGCGGCACGTTCGCGGCAGTTAATCGAGACACCTGTGGGGGTTTGGCGCTAAGTTAAGTCGTAACGAGCATTTTCACCGAAACGTCGCAAGCAATTTAGGATCTACATCCAGACACTCTTTCGCACGTGTGATTGCCACGTAAAAAATGCGAGCTTCAGAACGGCTGATGTCCAGAGTATTTGCGCCGCCGCTCACGGATTTCACCGACTTCGTGAAATCCTCGCTAATACGCACATTACGCCATTCCCGCCCCTTAGCCTTGTGAACTGTGGAAATCACAATATCGGCCTTTGCCTCGTCTACTACTTGGTTAAGCGCCCATAGTAATTGTTTCTCTGTTCTGCTTCAACAAGATTCACGAATGACCGGAGGTGTTCAGCCGCGCCTGCGCGGACTAACTCAAGTACCTCATTCCAATTTTCAAATCCCGCAAATTCCGGAGCGTCAGTGGGTTCTCCCGTCTTAAGCTGTTGGACGCCACGGACGAGCCGAATGAGTTCGGTGGTTCCCCCGACTAGATGCGGCCGCAGCTTCTCGTCCAAGCATGAAATAAGCGAGGCAATAGTTGAAGAATTTGTGCGTGCTAAGATGGCGCAGGGTTTTGTTGAGCCCAACCTATTCTGAATTGCCTCGTTGCCGATTATGGGTCGCCTTTCTCCACTGAATTTGCGAATGGTTTCCTTTATGAGGTACGCAAAGGTTCGCGATCTAAGAACGCGATTAGGTCCGAGCTTTAGGCGATACAAAATGCGCGTTAACTGTCACAGACAACGAGCTTGGTTATGTTGTCAGGCGAAATAACAGAACCATCAAGCGAAGTCTAACATAACAGTTGATACTTTCTCGCTTTCTCAAATCTTGAAATGATACTGACGACGGTCTATCCAACCGACACCATTTCACGATGCATCATATTCGACCGAGCCTTTCGAGGCAGCGAGCATGTCGATGAGCATTTGTTCCGATTTGACGGCGGAACGCGAGATGACGGGGCCTTGCATGAATCGGCCGTGCTTAGACGGTTAGCGAAAGATGCTTCCGATGTGCACCGGATCGGATGCAAGATGGCCGCTGCGCAAAACGCGCGCAAACAAAATCCTCCCCCCGGTCCTAAGCGCCGCTAAACTACTGCGGCTTTCGATCTGCTCACGTAGGCGACATCGTGACTCAAGGCGACAAGTATCGCATCGATTTCCATTGGACGGGGAAGGAGGCGAAGCGGCGCATGTAGACATATCTTTGCATATCGATGCGAGTACAAAAAGCGAGAAGGCGACCGTGAGGCTCGATGCGGGCCTTGCCCTTGCGGAGGCTTTCGGCTCTCCCGAGCTACACATCTGTCCGTCAGACGAGAAAGATGATGCTCATCCGCTGAAGCGGGATCCTAATTGCCTGTCTAGACACGTGCGAAAGTCAGATATTGGGTTGGTTCGATGGAATGCACCATCCAATTGAGGATGGTGCGGTCGCTCTACTGAGAAATAACCCCGGGGGCGGCTCGCGCGCGCGTCGCAGCGGCTTCCTCGCAGGCGGGACCACCTGTTAACCCGGGCCGGATGCGTGCCGTCCTCGGTTGGGCGATCTTAACTTCCCGGTGGTTGCATGCATGGATGGCCAAGCCGCCCCGCCGTCCTCCACCTCAAACGCGCAAGTCCGACCTGCCGCCCGGTGATGCCGTCGCCAGCCGCGCTGTGCTGCCGAGGAAGCGCGATCCGCGCCAGGCGGGCATATTCGATGCGCCGCTGCCGGCGTTCATCAGGCCGCAGCTGGCGAAGCTCGTGACGGAGGCGCCCGAAGGTGACAGCTGGGCGCACGAGCTGAAGTTCGACGGCTACCGCATGCACGCGCGGATAGACCGTGGTTGGGTGAAGCTGATCACGGCGCGCTCGGGCCTAGATTGGACGGCCAAATATCCAGGGTTGGCGGGTTGGCTGAAAGCGCTGCCGGTCGCGACGGCATATCTGGACGGCGAACTTTGCGCGGTGCGGCCTGACGGCACGACGTCCTTCAGCCTGATGCAGGCGGCCACTGAAGGACAGGGCGAACGGCTCGTCTATTTCGCCTTCGATCTCCTGCACCAGGACCGAGAGGACCTGCTGCTCAAGCCGCTACTCGAGCGCAAGGCGCGTTTGGCAGAACTGCTCAAGGGCGCGCCGGCCGGACTGCAATACAGCGATCACGTCGTCGGCAGGGGCGCGGCCTTCATCGCTCAGGCATGCCGGCTGAAGGCCGAGGGAATCGTCTCGAAGCGCGTTGACGCGCCGTACCGACCCGGCGACCGGAGCGGCGCCTGGCTGAAGGCGAAGTGCCTCAACCGCGAAGAATTCATCGTCATCGGCTGGACCGACCCAGAGGGCAGCCGGCCGCACCTGGGCGCGGTGCTGCTCGCTTATTACGCCCCTGACGGCCGTCTGGTGTACGCCGGGCGCGCGGGCACCGGCATGCCTATACGTGAGCTGGCGAGGCTATCCGCGCGCCTGAAGCCGCTTGCCACCGATCGGATGCCGCTCGACGTGCCGCCGCCGCGGGCAAGCCGCTTCGGCTCGCCGCTCGTGCTCTCGCGCGTGCATTGGGTGCGGCCGGAGCTCGTCGCCGAGGTGACATATCTGGAATGGACTGACGACGGGCTGCTGCGGCAGGTCGTCTATCAGGGGCTCCGGGAGGACAAGGCCGCGATGGAGGTCCGGCGCGATCGGCCGCCGGTGCGGTAAAAGCTCCTCACTAATTGGCTTTGAGCATGGAACCAGGAGCTTCATCGCGGGCAGCCAAAGGCGCGCTTGAGAATTCACCTCGTAATCTGGACAACGCGTTTTCCTTCGCCGTCTCATAGACGTCCTTGGCGGCTCGCAAGCGATGCGCAAGTCTGGAAATCACAGGGTCCTCGAGAACTACGAAGTCGTACAGTTCCGCGTCGGAATCTTCAGGTGCATATTGATATTTGAAAATCTCCCCAGCGCCACTTTGTAGGCTCTCGTATCGCGCTAGCTTAGCTTTCCGTTCCTCAGAACTTCTTATGATCCAATCAAAGTGGTAGATGCAGCAATCGTGAGGGGCATGCACAACCTCAGACTCAGGAAATCGAATACCTGGGGTATGAACACGCGTGTCAAGTTCAACCCTGCTCGGGTCGAAGCATCGGTATTGATAGTCGTGCTCTTGAATACCGGGAATCGTCCGAGCATACTGAACCTCGTGACCTTGGATGCGGAGTGCGCGCCTGGGAAACGCGACGGCGGAGATATCGCAGGGCAGTACGACCTCGTCTAGCCACTGCACAAGCTTCGAGGAGGGGGCTTCATCGTCATCCAGCCGCATTATCCATTTCTCGGTGCATTCGTTTAGAATATCTGGCATGATTTGTTCAACACATTCCCCCTTTGTGTCGATCAAAAATACCTCATCCAGAAGCCGCGCTGCCGCCCGTTTGTAGGAGAGTCGTGACCTACCATCTACAAAGTACCGAGGCGTCAGCCCAAGGCGACGGTACTCTCGAGCAAGCGAAAACACGTGATTGGCTCCATCACGGGTCGGAACAACAATTTGAGAGTTCTTTCGGAGGGCAATCATTTCGCCGAGCTATAAGTCGATGCTGACAAAGTTACTCGCTTTCAGGTTCAGCCGTCAACCGGCGGGACTCTTTATCACTCACGTTCTGAATGACAGGGTCCTAAGGCATTTCGCGCGCATCAAATCGGAATGCGGTGCTCTAATCGACTGGCACCTGATCCATAACACGTGGACGCTGACCGAGATTTCGCGGCGAAATACAAGGTGCCCCAAACTGCTGCCAAAGGCGAGGCTTGACCAAGCCATTCAAAACGGCTCCTTTGTGATGGGATATCTTGACGTCCTTTTTACTCCCCTTGCTTTCGAAACTGGACGCTCGTTT
>JAXDNH010000076.1:0-11115 GCA_034669525.1 Methylobacteriaceae bacterium
CGCGGCGATGATCTCGCCATCGGCTTCGGCTTCGATGCCGGCTTTGTCCAAGCCGAGAGATTGCGCAATCTGCAAAGCTACAGGGCCGTCATTGGCACCGCGATGCGCGAACATCGCCTTGTGGAAGTCATAGGCGCGCTTCGGTCCGTAGAGCTTCAGCACGGCCTGCTGCACTTTCGCCGCCTGCACCGAGCCAAGGCCGATGATCGCATTGTTGACGAGGCCCAGGCGGAAATTGCCGTCCTTCGTCACGAGCGCATCGAGATCGGGTGCGGCTTTCCGGCAATAAGGACAATTATAATCGGAGAATTCGACCAGGGTGACGTCCGGACTGGCGGAGCCCACCCAGGTGATGCCGGGCAATCCGGTCAGCGACAGTTCTGACGGAAGCCGATAGTTTGCCACGCGCTTGCCGTCATCACCCAAAAGATCGAAAGCCCGACTGTCCTGCGCCGTGGCTCTGCGGACGACGAAGGCCGAAGAGGCGAGAAGGCCCAAGCCCGCCTGTACGATGTCCCTTCGATGGATGAGCATGCCTTCGTCCGCCTTTACGCCAGCTCTAGCGGCAAAAAGGGTCAAAGAAAGGCGATTTGGGTCGTGCTATCAATTCGGCCTTGGTCATAATGGGAGAACGCCGCATGCCCGTGAAATTTAGTTACGATCCGCAATTCGGGCTACGGATCGAACCTGAATTGGATTCGGAGCTTAGTCGCGAAGAAGCGATGATTGTTGCCGTCCGCGATCTTGCGTCGGGTATGAGTTCCCTTGGCCAGGCGATGTGGGAGCTGTACGACGAATTCAGATTCAAGGAATTTTACAAACGCGACGAGCCCCCTTCGCCAGCCCGCGTTGCTCCAACACGCAGGCCTGCTCCTGCCAAAAAGGCAAGCGCCCCTAAGCGCAAAAAGCCGCCGGCCGCCGCCGCCAAGAAGCGCAGAAAATAATTGCCGCCGTCTTAGCGCGGCGCACAGGGCGCGAGCACCGCTGTCAACTCGCCGCCGCAACCTTGTCCTGCGTTTTCGTGGCGAAATCGCCGGCATCATGGCGCTCATGCAGCTGACTTGCGGGGTCGCCGTTGACACGATTGACCATGCGACCGCGCTTCACGGCCGGTCGTTCACCGATCGCTTTGGCCCAGCGCTGGACATTCTTGTACTCCTCGACCTGCAGGAACTCACCTGCCTCATAGAGGACGCCCTTGGCGAGGCCGCCATACCAGGGCCAGATCGCCATATCGGCGATTGTGTACTCGCCACCGGCCACATACTTAGTCTCCGCGAGATGCCGGTCGAGCACGTCGAGCTGGCGTTTCACCTCCATTGCGAAGCGATCGATCGCATATTCGATCTTCGTCGGCGCGTAAGCATAGAAATGGCCGAACCCGCCGCCCAGGTAAGGCGCACTTCCCATCTGCCAGAACAGCCACGACAGACATTCGGCGCGCGCGCTCGCTTCGGTCGGCAAGAACGCGCCGAACTTCTCCGCAAGATAGACAAGGATCGCGCCGGACTCGAAGACCCGGATCGGCTTCGGCCCAGAGCGATCCATCAGCGCCGGGATTTTCGAATTGGGATTGACGGCGACGAAGCCGCTGCTGAATTGGTCGCCCTCGCCGATCCGGATCAGCCAGGCGTCGTATTCCGCGCCGCTGTGGCCGAGAGCCAGCAATTCCTCCAGCATGATCGTGACCTTCTGGCCGTTCGGCGTCGCCAACGAGTAGAGCTGCAGCGGGTGGCGGCCGATGGGCAGTTCCTTGTCGTGCGTGGGACCGGCGATCGGCCGGTTGATATTGGCGAATCTGCCGCCGCTTGCCTTGTTCCAAGTCCAGACTTTCGGCGGCGTATAATCGTGGGTCATTCCTGCATCTCCGGTATTAGCGGGTCACTCGTGTTAGCATGAGTTACGGCGATGAATTTCTCATTGTGCGGCGATGCCGGAGACATCGGTATGCTGGGCGCCCAAGAATCCACCCGATTGCCGGCGCCACATTCGCGCATAGACGCCGTTTCGCTTGAGCAGATCGGCATGCGTACCTTCCTCCACGATGCGGCCTTGATCGAGCACGATGAGCCGGTCGAGTGCGGCGATGGTCGAAAGGCGATGCGCGATTGCAATCACAGTCTTGCCCTCAATCAAAGTGGAGAGCGCATCCTGTATGATCGCCTCGATCTCGGAATCGAGCGCCGATGTCGCCTCATCCAGCACCAGGATCGGCGCGTCTTTCAGGATAACGCGCGCGATCGCGATGCGCTGCCGCTGACCACCGGAAAGCTTCACGCCGCGTTCTCCGACATGCGCGTCGTAGCCGCGCCGGTCCTTGTGATCTTCCTGGGCAAGAATGAACTCGTGCGTATGTGCGAGACGCGCCGCCCGCTCGATCTCGGCCTCATCAGCGTCCGGCCGCCCGTAAGCGATGTTGTCGCGGATGGAGCGATGCAGGAGCGAGGTGTCCTGCGTCACCATCGCGATCTGCCGGCGCAGCGAATCCTGCGTGACATGCGCGATGTCCTGCCCGTCGATAAGTATGCGCCCGCTCTCAAGCTCGTGCAAACGCAGCAGAAGCGAGGTGAGCGTCGTCTTGCCAGCGCCGCTCGCCCCGACGATCCCGACCTTTTCGCCGGCTGCGATGGCGAAGCTCAAATCCTCGATAATGCCGTCCTCTCGCCCATAGTGGAAGGTGACATGTTCGAAACGGATATCTCCACCTGTGACACGCAGAGGTTCCGCATCCGGCACGTCCACGATGGCGTGAGGCCGTGCGATCGTTTCCATGCTTTCCTGCACCACGCCGATATTCTCGAACACGCCGCGCACGGTCTGCATGACCCAGCCCGACATCGCCATAACGCGCATGACCAGCGCCAGGCCCGCGGCCGCTTCGCCGCTCGTCATAACGCCGCGCGACCAAAGCACGGCAGAGAGGGTCCCGGTTGCGACGAGCAGCGCCGAATTCATCGCCGACAACACGCCGGTCACGGCAGTGACAAGGCGGAAGGAGTTCAAAAACGCGCGCATCCAATCGGCGAGTGCGCTCTGCACGGCAGAACGCTCCTCTTCGGCGCGCGCAAAGAGTTTCACCGACATTATGTTTGCATAGCTGTCGACGATCCGGCCGACAGTCACCGAGCGCGCTTCGGCATTGGCGAGCGAGCGCTGCTGCGCCCGCGGAACGAAGTAGCGCAAAAGTGCGATATAGGCGGCGATCCAAATGGCCATCGGCAACGCCAGCCAGACGCTGATTCTGCTGAATAGTCCCAGCGCCGTTAGGGCGAAGATCGCCACATACAGAAGCGTTTCGATCAATGTCACGGCAAGTTCGCGGATGGCTTGCCCGACTTGGGTGATGCGATTGGCCAAGCGGCCGGCGAAATCGCGCTGAAAATAGCCTAGGCTGTGGCCGAGCGTGTAGAGGTGCGTGCGCCAGCGAACCATGTTGGTCGTCTGCGGCACGATGATCAGATTGGAGATCGCTTCGTTTAAGAGATGCAGCGCCGGACGGACGAGGAGGATGAGCAGCGCGGCGCCAAGCAGGGGCGCGCGGTGCTCGGGCCAAAGGCGATCGGGTGAAGACTTGCCAAGCAGGTCGATAAACCAGCCCATCAGCACATAGAGTGAAGACTCGAGGACGCCCATCGCAAACGAGGCGACGAACAACACGCCGAGCCAGAAGCGGATCGGGCGAAGGTAATGCCAGACGAAGCGCGCCACCGTAGTCGGCGGCGTCTCGGCTTCATCGAAGGGTGCGAACGGATCGATTTTCCGCTCAAGCCAATCGAGCATGGTCGGGTCCTTGCGCGCCTTTCCTTATGCTTGATGCGATCTACGCCTTCTTGGGCACGCGGTCATCGCGAGAGCAACGAAGAACTGCAGACGCCGTGATCCGCGAGACCCAGCTACTCCCTCCCGACGCACCACAGCGCGAAGGCCTGTTGCAGCGCGACTTCCTCAAGCCGCGAGAAGCGGCCGGAGGCACCGGCATGGCCGGCATCCATATTGATCTTCAAAAGCACCGGCCCGCCGCCGCTCATTCTAGCGCGCAGTTTGGCAACCCATTTCGCCGGCTCCCAATAAGTCACGCGCGGATCGGTGAGGCCGCCGAGCGCAAGGATCGCCGGATAGTTCTTCGCCACGACGTTGTCGTACGGCGAATAGGACAGGATGGTGCGAAAGGCCTTAGCGTCGGTGATCGGATTGCCCCATTCGAGCCATTCCGGCGGCGTCAGCGGCAGCGTGTCGTCGAGAATCGTGTTCACGACATCGACGAACGGCACATCGGCGATGATGCCGGCGAAAAGCTCGGGCGCGAGGTTGGCGACCGCGCCCATCAAGAGACCGCCGGCGCTGCCGCCGTGCGCGACGATGCGCTTCTTTGCGGTCCAGCCCTCGCCGATGAGGTGCCGCGCCACGGCGACAAAATCGGAGAACGTGTTCGGCTTGTTTTGAAGCTTGCCGTTCTCGTACCAGTGCCAGCCCTTGTCCGTGCCGCCGCGAATATGTGCGATCGCGTAGACAAAACCGCGGTCGACCAAGGATAGACGGTTGGCGATAAAGGCCGCCGGCATTGCATAGCCATAGGCGCCGTAGCCATAAAGCAAAAGCGGCAGCGGGCCTTTGCCGACGAGATCGGCGCGGCACAAAAGCGAGACCGGGACAAGCTCGCCGTCAGCCGCTCTCGCCATCAGCCGCCGCGTCACATAACGCGAGGGATCGTGACCGGAGGGAATCTCCTGCCGCTTCCGCAAGGTCCGCGTGCGCGTGCGCATATCATAATCGTAGACCTCGGCCGGCGTGGTCATCGACGAATAGGTGAAGCGCAGGACGCCGGTATCGAACTCGTAGCCGGAATGCATGTCGAGCGAATAGGCGTCTTCCCCGAACGCGATCGCGTGCTCTTCCGAATTGCCTTCATCGCGGATCACGATCCGCGGCAGGCCGTCTTCCCGCTCGATGCGAACGGAATAATCCTGGTAAAGAGCGCCTGCGATGATGAAACGGCCACGGGCGTGGGGGACCTCGTCGCGCCAGTTCGCACGCTGCGGCGAGGCGAGCGGCGCACGTACAATCTTGAAATCCTCGGCACCGTCGGCATTGGTGCGCATGTAGAGCCAGTCGCCGCGATGCTCGACATCGTAGCGCAGCTCCGGCTCGCGCGCCGCGACGAGACGCGCTTTCGCGTCCGGGTCGTGCAGATCGATCAGGTGACATTCCGCCGAACTATGATCGCGCATCGAGACCACCGCGAACCCGCCGGAAAGTGTGCGATGGATGTGCACGAACCAGCCGGGATCGAGTTCCTCGATGATGAGCTCGTCCTCCGCCGGATCGGTGCCGAGCCGGTGCCGGAAGACTTTGTCGGTCCGGTGATTGTCATCGACGTGGACATAGTAGAACGCGCGCGAATCCGCGCTCCACACGACACCGCCATCGGTATCGACGATCTCCTCGGAAAAATCGCGGCCGCTCTGGAGATCGCGCACGCGGATCGAGAAAAGCTCGGAGCCGCGCGCGTCAACGCTCCACGCGAGCAAAGCGTGGTCCGGCGAATGCTCGGCGCAACCGATTTCGAAGAACGGCTTGCCCTGCCCGAGCGCATCGCCGTCGAGCAGGACCTGCTCGGCTTCACTGTCGCGCGGGCGCCGGCAGATGATCTGATGCTGCCCGCCTTCGCGATAGCGCGCGTAATAATCGAACGCACCATCCGGCCAGGGAACTTGCGAATCGTCCTCTTTGATGCGGCCGCGCAGTTCCCCAAGCAACCGCGTTTGCAGATTGCGTGTCGGCGCGAGCGTCGCCTCCGCGTAGGCATTCTCCGCACGCAGATACGCGGCGATGTCGGCCGGCAGCGCGGACGGATCGCGCAGAACTTGCTGCCAGTTCTCCGCGCGCAGCCACGCATAATCGTCGACGAGCTCGACGCCATGCACGATGCGGCGCTGCGGCCGGCGCGGCGCAACCGGCGCCCCCGGTTCGCGCCGAGTCGATAAAGGAGCCGTCTCGGCGCGCGGGGCGGCTTCGTCCAGGTCGAGATGCGCGGTCATTTCTCGTCAGGCATGAACTTCAGCGCGGTTCCGTTCATGCAATAGCGCAAGCCCGTCGGTGCGGGGCCGTCGGGAAAGACGTGGCCCAAATGGGCGTCGCAATTGGCGCAGCGCGCTTCGACACGGCGCATCAGCCAGGAGCGGTCCTCATGCTCCTCGACGGCATCGGGGACGACCGGCGCAAAGAAACTCGGCCAGCCGGTGCCGGAATCGAATTTGGTCCCGGAGTGGAAGAGCTCGGCGCCGCAACAGACGCACGTATATGTGCCGCGTCGCTTCTCGTCCCAGTAGGGCCCGGTGAAGGCGCGCTCGGTGCCGTGCTCGCGCGTCACATGGTATTGCTCGGGCGTGAGCTCGCGCCGCCACTCGGCCTCGCTCTTCGTCACCTTGCTGTGCTCGGCAATGTCGCTCATGTTCCGGCTCCTCTGAACGCTTAACCTATGCTGCGGGGCGGGCGCCGCAAGCCCGGTCACGCGGGCGTGACCTCAACGTTTTGCGCATGGCTGGCTCTATGGCAGTAAAATGACAGTAGAAATGCCCCGCAAGTCTTGCTAGAAGCGTATTCGTGCTTCTTTGGAGGGCAGCTCACCGGTTGAGACCGGCTCCTGCCGAGACTAGATGCGCGCGCGATCCCCTGCCTATACAGGCCAGTCATTTCCGAAAGAAAGCTGCATAGATGACCGAAGCTGCAAGCGCCAACTACATCGAACTCGCCGCCGATATAGTTTCGGCCTATGTCAGCAACAATCCGGTCCCGGCAAACGAGTTGTCGAGCCTGATCCAGGAGGTGCATACGGCGCTTTTGCGGGTCACCTCGGGAGGCAACGTGGCGCCCGTCTCGGCCGAGGCGCAGAAGCCGGCGATCGCGGTGAAAAAATCGCTGAGCAACGATTACATCATCTGCCTCGAGGACGGGAAAAAATTCAAATCGCTGAAGCGGCATTTGCGCACGCAGTACAATATGTCGCCGGAAGAGTACCGCGACAAATGGGGCCTGCCGCCGGATTATCCGATGGTGGCGCCGAATTATGCGAAGGCCCGCTCGAACCTGGCGAAGCAGATGGGGCTTGGTCAGCAACGCAAGCGCGCGTAATCCGCCTTAGTTCGAATCCGCCGGATCAACCGCTCGCGCGCGGACGCAGCGAGTCGCTCCTGTTCGGCTTTGAGCGCCTGCAACAAGCCGATGTGGCGGTTTAAGTCATAGGTCCAGTGCCCGGCGCGGGCGCGCTCCGTGCGCAAGGCGCGCGCGAGTTTTAAAACGATGCGGCGCGTCGTCTCCGGCTCGGCACCGATGATCTCGTCGGGGCCGATGGGCAGAACACGCGGCAGCATGCGGCCCCGCTCGTATGCTTCGCTGCCGTTGACGATGACGCGATCGACCGCGCGGTAGGCGGTGCTGCGAATAGTTTGTTGAGTCATGGCTGTCCCCTTGTCGAAGGGAAGAGCCTGAGGCCCGCGGAAGCACCGGGGATAAGTTTGTTGGCCGATTCAGCCCGCCATGGCCGTCCCCGAATTTGATCCGGGGATTGGTCCGGCCCGCGACACGATGATTTCCGCCGCGAATTTGCCTTCGTGGATGCCCGGGCCAAGCCCGGGCATGACGGATAAGGCGTTAGCGCCTCTCGCCCAGCCGCGTCATGGCCGGACTTGGTCCGGCCATCCACGAATGCAATCATCAGGCATGCGCGGCCGCTGGCTTTATATGATGACAAACCGCCCGAACGGGACGCTGTACACGGGCGTGACGAGCGACATCTCGCGACGAGTCTGGGAGCACCGCGAAGGACTAATCGAGGGCTTCACGAAACGATACGGCCTGAAGCGGCTCGTTTATATAGAGCGATACGAAGACATTCGCGATGCGATCCAGCGGGAGAAAACGATCAAGCACTATCCGCGTGCTTGGAAAGTGCGACTGATCCTCGAGACGAATCCCGACTGGAATGATTTATGCGACACGCTGGCGTGAGGCCGTGCGTGCAACGCGTAACCGCGTCATGGCCGTCCCCGGACTTGATCCGGGGATTGGGCCGGCCATCCACGACACGATGATTCCGCCGCGCGTTTGCCCTCGTGGATGCCCGGGCCAAGCCCGGGCATGACGGTGAAAGCATTAGCGCCTTTCGCCCGGCTCCTGCGTGATTTTGCGGATGCCTTGCGAACGGGCGACGACGCCCAGCGCGCGATCGAATGCCGAGGGATTCCTCATTTCGAAGGCCTCCTTAAGCGTCGCGTCGAGATAAGCGGCGATGTCTTCTTATCGCGTAGGAGTTCTGCGGAATCCCACACGGCAGTTTTGGCGGGCATCTGACCATCCCTTCTACAGATCGGCGGCTAACGCTTTCGCTTTTTCGATATCAGTCGCCGCACTTCAATTGGCATGAGCATCCGTATCTGACAGGATACAAACTGCCAACATCATTTGCGAACTGCGAGCAGCGACTCGCTCGGACGCGCGACTGTAATGCGTGATGATTTGACAACTTGGGACTATTATCCTAAATGTTCTTTCAAACGGCTAAAGGAGATGGCATTGCGTGCTGATGCTGCTTTGGATGTGGCAATCCTGCGATTGCGCTCAAGGCTCGCCGCCGACGAAGTTCTGACGCGGTTAGAGATATTGAAGAAAAGCTTCAATCCAGATCAGCCACGCGTTCCCGGTGGCGAGCCGGACGGAGGTCAATGGACAACCGGATCGGCGGCGGGAGGGGCTTCCGACCCCTCGGAGGGTCGGGCAGCTTCGATCCTGCACTGGTCGACGACCAGCAGTCTATCGATGTCGCAGCACGCCGCTCAAGCGCTCGTGAGACAGAATGCGATGAACAGTACGAGCGTGACATTTTCCACTGCAACATGATCGGGAGCGCAGCGTGCTATCAGCAGCAATGTTGCGCTATGCCAATTGTCTGGCCGGACTTCCAATTCCGCCACTAAGCTATTGAGGGCGCCAGATGCTTATCGCTCAACGAATCCTACAGTGGCGCGGGACTCACGGCCGCAAGATAATTCGCGTTCAGATATTTTCACCTGAACGCACCAAAGCGGCATGGACATGCAGATACGTAATTGATTGGCCCGACGGAGAAAGGGAGAAAACCGCATCCGGGGTCGATGCGGTTCAAGCTCTCATCATCGCGATGCAAATGATCGGCAGCGAAATCTACACGAGCAATTACCAAAAAACGGGGGGAATTGGTTTTTTAAACGCAGACGGCTGCGGTTTTCCTGTCCCGCCCACGCTTCGGCATCTTCTTACGCAGGATGACGCAAAATATCTTTAGGCTAACACGTGTCTGCTGTTGACATACGCCTCCGGTTTACGGCGCTGCGGACGGGAAGCGGCGCCTGCGGTGTGCGGCGCCCGCAGCAGTGTGCAAAAAGGAATGACGCGCGTCTGCCGTCATTGCGAGCGGAGCGAAGCAATCCAAGGGCAAACACTCCATGATTGCGGAACTTGCCCCTGGATTGCTTCGTCGCTTGCGCTGCTCGCAATGAGGTCCTTTTGAAGGCTTTTATACCTTTACAAATGACTTTATTCCTGCTTCCTTAAGGACGCCTCAAGGAGCAGTTGCATGCCAACAAATCGCCTTCCTTCCCCGCCGCCGCTGCCGAAGCGCTCGCATGCGGCGCTCTGCGGCGCCGCGGCCGCCGCCTCCCTGGCGATTCCGCAAATACAAATCGCCGCTGGGCGCGGAAAGCAGCGAGTCGCTCGCGCGCGGCAGATCGCGATCTATCTCGCCCATGTCGGCTTTGGCCTGAACTACACGCATCTCGGCGAAGCCTTCGGCCGCGACCGCACGACGATCCGCCACGCCTGCTTTCGCATCGAGGACGCGCGCGACGATTTTTCTCTCGATCGCGCACTCAGCATATTGGAAGGCGCGCTGCGGCTGCACGCCCGATGCATCCTCGCGGGAGACGCGCCATGAGCGCGCGGCAGAGGAAAGCGCGCGCCGGCGCCCCCGACCTCCATCGCCAGGCCGAGCGGCTGTTGCAAGCGCTCGCTGAGCCCGGCGCATCGGCACGGGCGACCGACATTCCACGCCGCGGCCTCCTCGCCGTCGGTGCCAGGCGGAAAGGCATCAGCCTCGCCGCGCATTTCCCCGCCGCCGCGGGCGCGCATCTCGCAGCGGAAGACCTCGCGCGCTGGAGCGAGGCCCGCGGCCGCCCCATCCTCGAAATCACCGAGACCGGCCGCGCCAAGCTCCGGCGCAGCGCCGCGCCGGCACTGGAGCAATTCCAGGCGCAACATCGCGACATCGAAGAGACTGTGCTCGCGCCGCATGGGCCCGTGAAGCGCAACGAGGCGGAGAGCCCGCTCGCTTGGCTGGCGCGGCGCAAGGACCGCGCCGGCCGGCCGATGCTCGAGCCCGCCTCTTTCGCCGCGGGCGAGCGCTTCCGCCACGACTTCACGCTCGCCGGCCTGCAGCCGCGCCTGACCTCCGACTGGTCGAATCCGGTGAGCGGCGCGGCGCTCGGCGATCGCGGCGTGCATATCAGCGACCTCATGATCGCCGCGCGCCAGCGGCTCGACGCGGCCCTCGAGGCACTCGGGCCCGAGCTCGGCCCGCTTGTGATCGACGTCTGCGGCTTTCTCAAAGGCCTGGAGATTGTTGAAACCGAGCATGGCTGGCCGGCGCGCTCTGCCAAGGTTGTGCTCGGCATCGCGCTGACGCGCCTCGCCGCGCATTACGGCCTCGCGGCGGAAGCCCGCGGGCCGGCGCGGGCGCGGGGGCTCCGGCATTGGGGCAGCGACGACTACCGGCCGAAGATTTCTGCCGACGGCTAGATCACGCGACGCGCTGCGCCGCCTCGGCGGCGCGGGCCTCCGCCTTGATGCGTTCGACCATGGAGCGCAGCCCGTTCGAGCGCTGGGGGGTCAGGTGCTGGGAGAAACCGAGCCGCTCAAAAATGGGCGCGGCTTCGGTCTCGACGATCTCCTTCGCCGGCCGATCGGAATAGAGCGCCAGCGTCAGCGCGACGAGGCCGCGCACGATATGCGCGTCACTGTCGCCACGGAAATGCAGGACGGGTTCGCCATCTTCCTCACCGGCGACCATCGTCTCGAGCCAAACCT
>JAXDNH010000077.1:0-9100 GCA_034669525.1 Methylobacteriaceae bacterium
GCGCGTCGTCCAGACCAGGTTGAACGTCGCCTTGCCGCCGAGAATGTCATAGCTGTTCAGGACGCGGTGAACGCCGGTGTGCTTGACCTCCGCGTATTGGAACGGGGGCGACGAGAAATGCGCGGTGATGGCGCCGGCATAAAGCGCGTTCATCGCTTCCGGATGCGGCATCGAGACGGTCAGCGAGTCGAGCTTGCCGAAATTCTCCTGTCCCCATTCTCTGGCGGCAGCCATCTGTAGCAATAGCGCTTGGGTGGAAATCTTGATGGCCGTGACTGCGATCTTGTCCTTCTCGGAAAAGTCGCGGATCGTCTTGACGGCCGGATTGCTGGTGACGAGTTCGACCGGCATGTCGTTCAGTGCCGCGACGCCGCGCACTTCACTCGGCGTGTTGCGCGTCTTCGCCCACAACGTGACGAGATTGGGCACGCCGCCGGAGGCAAAATCGAGGCTACCCGAAAGCAGCGCATCGTTCATCGCATTGGGGTTCCCGAGCTTCACCCATAAGACCTTGAGCGGCCCCCCGCCGGCACGCTCCGCCTCTTTCTCGACGAGCTTGCCGTCCTCCATCATCATCAAAGCAAGATAGCTCAAGCCATATTGCTGGGCCGCTCGAACCTCCGAGACTTCGGCGATTGCCGCCGAACTGACCACCGACAGAACAGCCGCAATGAAAGCTCGCAGCATATGAATCCTCCCTCGTGATTCTTACGTGTTGTCACCGGCGAGCGCCTCGCAGACCGCCTGCGTCACCTGTTCCGTCGTCGCTCGCCCGCCGAGATCGGGCGTGTGCAGCGACGGGTCGGCGGTGACGCGCTCGATCGCGCGCATAAGCCGATCTGCCGCTGCCTTCTGCCCGAGATGCTCGAGCATCATGCTGCCCGACCAGAACGTCGCGACGGGATTGGCCGTGCCCTTGCCGACGATGTCGAACGCCGAGCCGTGGATCGGCTCAAACATTGATGGAAAGGTGCGCTCGGGGTTGAGATTGGCTGTCGGCGCAATGCCGATCGATCCCGCCAGCGCCGCGGCAAGATCAGACAAGATATCGGCGTGCAGATTGGTGGCAACGATCGTGTCGAGCGACTCGGGCTGCATGGTCATGCGGATCGTCATCGCGTCGACAAGCATCTTGTCCCAGGTGACGTCCGGATAGTCTTCGGCGACCTCGGCCGCGATCTCGTCCCACATCACCATGGCGTGGCGTTGCGCGTTCGATTTCGTCACGACGGTCAGGCGTTTGCGCGGCCGTGAGCGCGCGAGCTCGAAAGCAAAGCGCATGATCCGCGCGACACCATTGCGCGTGAACATCGAGACGTCGGTCGCAACCTCCTCCGGAAGACCTCTGTGCACGCGGCCGCCGACGCCGGCATATTCTCCTTCGGAATTCTCGCGGACGATAATCCAGTCGAGCTCCGGCCCGGAGACGTGACGCAAAGGGCTCGTGATGCCGGGCAGCACGCGGGTCGGACGAACGTTGGCGTACTGATCGAAGGGCTGGCAGATCGCGAGGCGCAGGCCCCAGAGCGTCACGTGGTCGGGCACATCCGGCGCGCCGACCGCGCCGAAATAGATCGCGTCGGCATCCCTGAGCTTTTCGAGGCCGTCGCTCGGCATCATCACGCCGTGCTTCTTGTAGTAATCAGATCCCCAATCGAAATGGTCGAAGCTGAAAGAGAAGCCGCCGTCGCGCGCCGCGCAGGCCTGTAACGCGCGAATGCCGGCGGCGATCACTTCGGAGCCGATGCCGTCGCCAGGGATCGCCGCAATCCTATAGAACTTCACCCGTCTCTCCCCGTTTGGAGGGATATTGGCAGAGAAGCGCCGCGATGCGCAAAGCCCTCGTGAACCGCCGAGGGTTGACGTGCGGGCGCCCGCTCAGGCAATCACCAAGAAAATCACCGAGGAAACGCCATGCTCCACACCGTCCCGGGCTTCGCGCGCATCGGCGAGGAGAACGCATTCGCGGTTCTCGCGCGGGCGACCGAGTTGCAGCGCCAGGGCCGCGACATCATCAATCTTGGCATCGGTCAGCCGGATTTTCCGACCCCGCCGCATATCGTCGAAGCCGCGATCAAGGCGCTGCGCGACGGACACCATGGCTACACGCCGGCGACCGGCATTCTGGCGCTACGCGAGGCGATCGCCGCCGATTACGTCAGGCGTTACAGCGTCGAAATCTCGCCCGACCTCGTGATGGTGATGCCGGGCGGCAAGGTGACGATGTTCACTGCGATCCTGATGTTCGGGGAGCTCGGCGCCGATATCCTCTATCCCGATCCCGGTTTTCCGATCTATCGCTCGATGATCGAATATACCGGCGCCCGACCGGTTCCGGTGCCGATCCGGGAGGAGAACGGATTTGCCTTCTCGGCGGACGAGACGCTGGCGCTGATCACGCCGCAGACGCGGCTTCTCATCTTGAATTCGCCGGCGAACCCAACCGGCGGCGTCACGCCGAAGAGCGAAATTGACAAGCTTGTCGCCGGCCTCGCGCGCTTTCCCGACGTTGCGATCATGTCCGACGAAATCTACGCGCAGATGACCTATGACGGCCTCGCCCATCAAACGCTGCTCGCTTATCCCGAAATCCGCGATCGCCTGATCCTGCTCGACGGCGCGTCGAAGACATACGCGATGACGGGCTGGCGCCTCGGCTGGTCGCTCTGGCCGCAGGGCCTTTATGAAAACGCGCGCAAGCTCGCGGTCAATTGCTTCTCATGCACTAATGCGGCAACGCAATTTGCCGGCATCGCCGCGCTGGAGGGACCGCAGGATGCGGTCAAAAGCATGGTGGCGGAATTCGACCGGCGGCGGCGCATCGTCGTTGACGGACTGAACCGCCTCCCTGGCATTTCGGCGGTGACGCCGAAGGGCGCGTTCTACGCCTTCCCCAACATCTCGCGCACCGGCTGGCCGGCCAAAAAGCTCGCCTCGACCCTGCTCGAAGAGATTGGCGTCGCGACGATCGGCGGGCCGGATTTCGGCGTCCACGGCGAGGGCTATCTGCGCCTGTCCTACGCCAACTCTGCCGAGAACATTATCGCCGCGCTCGGGCGCATCGGCGAGTTTCTGGCCGCACGAAAGGCGGCGTGATCTCAGTCGCGCGCCGTGTAAGGAGGCGCTGGCAAGCGCCGCGCTGGGACGTCAGCGCGCTTTCCTATTGCCTGGCGAGGATGAACCACGCCATCAGGACGACGAAGGCCAGGATGGCGAGGGCAAGGCTCCATATGAGTACCGAGCTGGCGCCCGTGCCAGTGACACCCTGCCGCGCTTCCGTCTTGGTCTCGACGACCTTGCGATCACTTTCCACGTGTCTCCTCCTTGCGCCCCAAAGTATGCGCACGGCGTCGCTGAGTTCAGCCGGCGCCGTCTCGCGCGGGCAACGTGAGGTCAGGGGCAAGGTTCCGGAGCGGCATCGTCGGTGGGACTCAAGGGGCCGCGGCGTTCCGCATGTCCTTGCGGAAAGCCGTGCGCAACGCGTCGATCGGCTCGAGCCGGCCATGGCGCTCGTGGTGCCAGAAGGTCCAGCCGTTGCAAGCGGGCAGGCCCTGCACGAGCGCCCCCGCCTTGTGGATTGACCCCACGATGTCGTCGATCGCGACCGCGCCATCCGCCCGCACCAAGGCGCGATGGCGGCGCTTGTCGTCGGTCAGAATCGCCCCCGGAGCGATCAGGCCGGCCTCGATCAGGGCGGAGAAGGGGATGCGTGGCTCGTTGCGCCTGGCGGGTGATTCCGAGACCGCATCATGCGGCAGGGGCTCCGCCGCTGCGATCCGCGCCTCCGCCGCGCGGATATAGGCTTCGTCGCGTTCGACGCCGACGAAGTCGCGGCCGAGACGCTTGGCGGCAGCGCCGGTCGTGCCCGTGCCGAAGAAGGGATCGAGGACGAGATCGCCGGGCCTCGTCGTGCTGACGAGAATGCGATTGAGCAGCGCCTCGGGCTTTTGCGTCGGATGGGTCTTGCGGCCGGAGCCGTCCTTCAGCCGCTCCGCGCCAGTGCAGATTGGCAGGAACCAGTCTGAGCGCACTTGGCAGTCTTCATTGCCTGCCTTCAGCGCCTCGTAATTGAACGTGTAGCGCTTCGCGTCTGCGCTGCGCGCCGCCCAGATCAGCGTTTCATGCGCGTTGGTGAAGCGCCGGCCCCGAAAATTCGGCATCGGATTGGCCTTGCGCCAAACGATGTCGTTCAGGATCCAGAATCCGAGATCCTGCATGATCGCGCCGACGCGAAAAATGTTGTGATAGGAGCCGATGACGAAAATCGTCGCTTCAGGTTTCATTAACCGGCGCGCGGCGTCAAGCCAATCGCGCGTAAACGAATCATAATCGGCGAAGCTCGCAAACTTGTCCCAATCATCATCGACCGCGTCGACGCGACTCTGATCGGGACGCGACAGCACGTTTTCAAGCTGAAGATTGTAGGGTGGATCGGCGAAAATGAGTTCGACGCTGCTTGCCGGAAGCGTCCGCATTACCTCAACGCAATCGCCGCGCAAGATCGTGTTGCGCGGCGATGTTTGAGCGGGACTGAGCTGCTCGCCGGAGCGCCGCGTCGAAGGCCCAGTACGCGTGACCTGAACATGGGACTTCGCGCCGGCCGCCCCGGCATGAGCGATACGCATGAACTCGATACCGGCAGACGCAACTCAACGATCGTGAAGATGCACCCGATGCGGTAAAGGTCGCGTTAGGGGTGAGGCGGCCGAGGCGTCCCTTTTTCGAACGGAATTCCGACAAGTACGCGCGTTCACAGAGTGTTAAATTGTCACTCCGCGGCGGCGCGGAACGGCCAGAAGCTCATGCGATGAAAGGGCGAAGGACCATTCTTTGTAATCGCCGCGACATGAAATTCGGTCGCGTAACCGGAATGGCGCTCGAAGCCGTAAGCAGGATGTTGATCGCCAAGGCGCCGCATCAGGCGATCGCGCGTGACTTTCGCGACGATTGAGGCCGCCGCGATCGAGATGCATTTCGCATCGCCTTTGACGATTGCCTCGCCGGGACAGGTGAGACGATCGGGGAAATCGCAGCCATCAATCAAGATATAGCCGGGACGAAGCGACAGACCGGCACAAGCCCGGCGCATCGCAGCGAGTGTCGCCTGTCTGATATTGATCGTATCGATCTCCTTGACCGCGCCGAAGGCGACCGAAACCGCCAACGCGCGCGACATGATTTCCTCGTAGATTTCCTCGCGCGTCTCGGCGTCGAGCGCTTTCGAATCGTTGACCCCGCGCGGCAATTTGCGCTTGTCCAGGATGACCGCGGCAGCGGCCACAGGCCCCGCGAGCGGACCACGGCCGGCCTCGTCAACGCCGGCGACCGGCCCAACGCCATTAGCGAGAAGCCGCGATTCGATCCTGTAATGGGGCCGCTTCATCTTCTCGGGGTCGGCACTCAGCTTGACCCTGTCTAGCCGGATTTGCGCCGGAAGTTGAGGGAAACCGCGCTCTCGCCAGCAGCTTGTCCACAGACGAACCGCCGGAGGGCTCACGCAAACGGCGGTAGCTAAGGCGGCACGCCTTGGATAGATTGCGGCCGGCCGAGGGAGAGCGGGTCAAAACTCCGAGGAGCGGCGGGTATGGATAATGACGATATTGTAACGCGCGACAGCACCACTGTCCGCCCGGTGGGTAGCGGCGATTATGGAGAGGCACGTGCCAGCCTGAGCGCCGCGGAGGATGGCGACCGCAACCCTGTCTTCTCCAGTCTGGTCACGAGCGACAACGACATCATCGGCCTCGTCGCCTATTCGATCTACAAGCAAAACAAGCTCGATTGGCTTCTCGCTTTCCACCGCGCGACCGGCCGCGAACCGAACGAGCAGGAGAACCTCGCCTATATCGTTGGCGAAGGAACGCCGCGCCGTCTTGCAACCTACCGGCATCTCGCCGAATCGACCCTTTCAGGCAGCGGTCCCGACGTGCCCTCCGCGACGGGAAGATCGAGCGATCGTTTGTCGTCTGCGTACCGCAGCAAATATGGCGGCGCACAGGGAGGCACGACAACGATCGTCATTTACGCAGTCCTCGCGATTGTCGTGATCCTCGCGATAATCGTGGCCGTGAAGTTCCTGCCGCGGACATAATTCAGCTTGTCGAAGGGCGTGCACTGTCTTTGCGCGCCAACATGGTTAATCGAATCTTCCATTCCTGTTCCGAAGAGGTACAGAAAGCTTTCCCGGCGCGCCTCGCGATCGGGATAGCAATGGTTTGTCAACAGTTTGAGCACCAATCCGAAACTTCTACTTAGGTAAATCTTAAACGGGACAGCGTTAGCCTTTACGCATGTTGGTCAGTCGCGTGCGTGAGTTGTCAATATGACGGAAGTCCATCGGCCTAGGGTCAAATATGTCATCGGGCCGGACGGCAGTCCTCTGACAATTGCCGATCTGCCGCCGGCGTCAACCAAGCGGTGGGTCATCCGCCGCAAGGCCGAGGTCGTCGCAGCTGTCCGCGGTGGCCTCCTGTCGCTCGATGAAGCCTGCAATCGCTATACCCTGACGGTCGACGAGTTTCTGAGCTGGCAAATGTCGATCGATCAGCACGGACTCGCCGGATTGCGGACGACCCGCATCCAGCAATACCGGATGTAACACCCTTTAATCGTTGGTTCCCGTCTTCTCGGCCGGAATGCTCTGTGGCGTTTCGGCGGGATGGGCGTGTTCTTCGTGGTGGGCGTGGATGGCTTCGCTCAGGCGCCGCCGCTCGAACTGGATCACCACCACGATCGCGAAGCAGAGCGGAATCAAGAGATAGAACAGCCGGAAAACGAGCAGCGCCGCCAGCACTTCGAATTGCGGCACGCCGGGCATCGCCTTGATGAAGAAAAATTCGAACACGCCAAGCCCGCCGGGCGCATTCGAGGCGAGCGCCGCTGTGAACGAGGCGAGAAACACCCCAAGGACGACAAAGAACCCGGGATTCCCGGCCTCCGGCAGCGCGAAATAGATGATCCCGGCAGCGCCGAGAAGTTCGAGCGGCCCGGCACATAGCTGACGTATCGTCACTTCCGGGCGCGGATATTCGAGCCGAAACCCGCCAAACACGAGCGGCCGCAACCGCAGGACCGATCCGAGTGCATAAAGTGCGACAAAGGCGAGACAGATCACGCCGATGGTTGTCGCCATCGTTTTGTTCGTCAGAACGGCGGGAAGCAGGCCACGCAGGCGCTCGAGCTGCTCGGGTTCGAACGTGAGCACGATGCCGCCCAGAAGCACGGTGCCCAGCCCGAAGGTGAACGAGCAGAGCGCGACCAGGATGGCAATCTCGGTCGCCGACAATCCCTTCGAGGTGTAGGCGCGGTAGCGCACCATCGCGCCGGAAAATACCGAGGCACCGATATTGTGCGACAGCGCGTAAGTCGTGAAGGAGCAGAGCGAGATGAAGACCCAGGAAATGTGGCGCACATGCAGGTGAATAAGCGCGATGCGATCATACCACGCGAGCGCCGCATAAGCGCCAAGCGTCGCCAACGCCGCGAGCGCGTAGCGGTGCGGCGGGATCGCCTTGAGATCGGCCCAGACGGCAGGCCCGACCGACTCGCCGCGGAATTCGCGGTAAAGCAAATAGATCGAGGCGCAGACGGCGACGAGCCCAACGACGGGCCAAACATATTCAAGAATGCGCTTCATAAAGCTCCGAAAGCGGCGCCATCCCGCGCCGATATGCCTTCGCGGGCGGGCCACCCCAAATGCACGAGGGAGCGCCAGATCGCAAGCCAAGCCGTAATCCGGAAAAGGGCTTGCCAAAATCGGAGGCAATGGCGACCTCTGCGGGACCCGTCCCGTCACCGAAGCCGATGCCGGAACTTCCCGAAGTCGAAACCGTCCGCCGCGGGCTCGAGCCTGCGATGGCCGGCGTGCGCTTTCAGAAGGTCGAGCAGCGGCGGCCGGACTTGCGCTTCCCGTTGCCGGCCCGTTTTGCGACGCGGCTCGAAGGCCGGCGGGTCATCGCGCTCGGCCGCCGCGCCAAATATATGCTCGCGGATTTAGACGATGCCAACGTGCTGGTGATGCATCTTGGGATGAGCGGGTCCTTCCGGATTGAAATGCGCGGCGGTGAGAAAAAACCGGGAACTTTCCGTCATCCGCGCTCACATGCGGCTTTGCACGACCACATCATCTTCGACATGTCGAACGGTGCGCGCATCATCTATAACGATCCCCGCCGCTTCGGCTTCATGCTGATCATCCCACGCACGGAGCTCGATCGGCATCCGCTCTTTGCCGGCATGGGAGTTGAGCCGCTCGGCAACGAACTCGATGGCGCACTTCTCGCGCGGCTGTTCGCCGGCAGGTCGGCGCCGTTGAAAGCGGCATTGCTCGATCAGCGCCTCATCGCGGGTCTCGGTAACATTTACGTCTGTGAAGCGCTGCATCGCGCCGGGCTGTCACCGCGCCGGGCTGCCGGCACGCTGGCACGCAGGAATGGCGCTCCGACCGAGCGCGCGCACCGGCTTGCGGCTGTGATCCCGCAAGTGCTGAACGAGGCGATGGCGGCCGGTGGATCGTCGCTCCGCGATCACCGCCAGACCGACGGCACGCTCGGTTATTTTCAGCACCGGTTCCGCGTCTATGACCGCGCGGGCGAGCCGTGTTCACGACCCGGATGCACGGGAATCATCCGGCGGATCGTGCAATACGGCCGCTCGAGCTTTTTTTGTCGGGTTTGTCAAAAATGAGAAACCCAGCTTCCCATCGCGCGGCCCGCGGCGGCTGCAAATACTGCTTGTGAGCAAGAGTGATTGGTGGCTTGATTGAAGAGCGGCTTTCAAAAAGCGCCCGCGTTTGTGAAATCGATTTCAATATCGCAACCGGAGCGTCGTCATGCCGGAGACCTACGTCATTGCGCCTTCGATCGGCGTCGCGCGAATTGGCAATAGCAAGACTGGATTTTACGTCGAACCGGAAGCGATCGGCGGTCTACCCCTTGCATGTGATCAGCAGGGAAATGTCCAGCCCGGGCCGGTATTCGTCACCAAGTTCAAAGACGAGCACGGTGCCGTAAAGCGACAAGCCGCCAGGTTTCGCCTCTTCCGCGTCGGAGGTGATGGAAGCGAGACGGAGGTAACGCTCGACAGGCCTGACGTGCAATCA
>JAXDNH010000078.1:0-7799 GCA_034669525.1 Methylobacteriaceae bacterium
CGACATACGCGCCCCAGAGCGCATCGAGTTGCACCCAGAGCACGTCGGTCTTGAATTCGAGCGCGCGGATCACTCCGTCCTGCTCCGCGCGCGTGCGCGCATGCTCCTTCACGTAAGCGAGCGCGAACTCGCTGTCGCGCTGCGCCTGCGGCGGTCGCGCGGTGAAATAGGCGAGCGTCTCGCGGCTAACGAAATCATAGTGCGCTAGCATGCCGCTGACGCGCTCGTTGATGATGTCAGGCGAGAAGAGCTCGGTCAGCGAGGATGCGATCGCTTCGAGCAGAGTCTTTTGCGCGCAGAAATTCACGTAGGCCTCGACCGCAAAGCGCGTCGCCGCGAGAATACCGCGCGTCGAGACGACGTAATCGCGCGTAAAGCCGAGACTCTCGGTCAGCTTCAGCCAGCGCTCGATGCCGCCCTCACCTTCGCGCGCGCCGTCATGGTCCTCGATGCGTTTGCGCCATTCGCGCCGGTCCCCCGACGAGGTCATACGCGACAACACAGTGGCGTCTTTGACCGGGATCATCGCCTGATAATAATAGCGGTTGAGCGCCCAAGCCTGCACTTCCTCGAATGCGCACTCACCCGAGTGCAGCCTTTTGTGAAACGGGTGCAGATTGTGGTAGCGTGTCGCGCCGACGTGACGCAGCGCCGCTTCGAGCTCGTGTGGGCTGAGCGGCTCACGCGCATTCATAGCGCGATCTCCAGCCCATCATACGCGACGACCCAGCCCGCCGCTTCCACTTTCGCGCGCTCGGGCGAATCCTCAACAAGGATCGGATTCGAATTGTTGATATGCGTGTAGACGCGCCGCCCGATTTTTGAATCGGCAAAGCGCGCGAGCGAACCGCGCTCGCCATCGATTGCGCAATGGCCCATCCGCCACGCCGTCTTCTGCGACAGCCCCATGCGGACCATCTCGTCGTCGGTGAAGGTCGTGCCATCGAAGAATAGCACATCGGCGCCATCGACCCGGCGCAGCACGTCAGCGGAAACTTCGGCGCATCCGGGAACAACGACAGCGCGCCGCTTCGCGCACTCGATCTCGACGCCAATCGTCGTGTCGGTTTCCTCGCCGATGCAAACCTCGCCGCGCTCCAAATAAAGCGGCACCTTGCCAGGCACGGCAAAAGGCTGAATCGAAAAACCGAGGCCCATGTCAATGCGCGCCTCCAGCGCGACGGGCATTCTCTGCACGAGATCAGGGTTGAGGACGCCAAAGGCGCCGTGCTTCGTCTGCTCGAGCACGCTCGCGCTGGCGTAAATCGTAAAGGCTTGCTGCTCGCGCAAGGTCAAAAGACCCGCGAGATGGTCGACGTCACCGTTCGTCAGGAAAACGCCCCTGATGGGAGTTTGGCGCGTCGCGCCCCGCGGGTGGAGACAGCTGTTTGCGAAAATCTGCTGCCGCAGGTCAGGCGAGGCGTTCAAAAGCAGCCAACGATTCCCGTCGGCGCTGATAGCTAGGCTCGACTGTGTCCGGGGCCGAACACGTGGATCACCTTGCCAGGCGAGGCGGCAATTTGGACAGAGGCAATTCCATTGTGGGAAGCCGCCGCCCGCCGCCGAACCAAGAACGCGAATCCGCAGCGTGTCGGCCATTCACATCCGCTCGTAAAAGCGGACGTGCGGCCGGTTAGATTTCCGCTGACGCGTAGCTGGTGACTTCCATACCAACGCAAACTTCGGTGAGAACCGGGGTTGTCCAGGTCATTGATGGTCTCCTCTCAGGATTAGCCGCCGCTGCCTTTTGGATGAGCAGGCTGCCTGACCCTAATGTAGGCGTCGGCGGGCTCTTTGCCAACTCTTTTCAATCGCCGCAAGGTTCCTCCAACGCATCGGGGTCCCCTCGGAAAGCGAGCAACCAAGGGCATGACCTGGCGTTGTCTCACGTCAAGAACGAATACGGAGGAAACTCATGCGAGCCAAAACAATCTTGACCGGAGCGGCAGTCGCTTCGGCGCTGGTCATCGGATCGGCAGCCTGGGCCCAACAAACCGGCGGGGCGGGGAGCACGACGGGCCCGGCGGCAGGCGGCAACGTCCAGCCGAGCACCGCAACTCAGAAGGAAGACGGCGCGAGCGGCCGCTCTGCGACGGGCGCCCCGACCGCTGCGGGCGGAGCCGCCGGCGTGGAAGGCAAGCCGGGCGGAAAGTCCGGCCGGTCCGAGAAAAAGTAAGCAAGTCCAGCCGCTATGGCTAAAACGGCCGGGTTCGCCCGGCCGAACGCTTTTTACCGATACCGCTGGATCTCACTTTTCCGCTGTTGCTTGCGCTCCTTGCGCGCGGCATAGCGCGCGTCGCGTTCCGCCTTTTTGTCGGCCTCAAGCGCCTCTTTCCGAGCGATCTCCTCAAGCCGCAGCTGTTCCTGCAGCTCCGCTTCGAGCCTTAGCCGCTCCTGCAGTGCGGCTTCTTCGGCGGCTTTGCGCGCGGCATCTTCAGCCTCTTTGATTTTGCGCTTCCGCTCACGCTCGGCCTCGCGAACCTTGCGCGCCTCGATGATTTCGCGGCGCTTGGCCTCCTTTTCCAGAACGGCGGGGTCGTTTGGGTCGGGACGGGAGCGGAATCTTTCGAGCTGGGCTTTTCTGGCGTTGGCCGCTTCTGTTTGGCGGTCCTGAAACTTGTGTCCGTTGAAAGGCGGCATTTCTTCCGGTGATCTGATGGAGTTGGCGGGCGGTGCTTGCCACAGGAGCCGGCGTAGGGCAACAACCTATGTTGCACCGCAGCAATGCAGATGGGATATGACGCGGAGATCGTCAAGTGGATTGACCGCACCACCTCAAATTCCTGCGGCGCCGCCGTCCGAGCGGGGGTCGTGGACAGCTTCAATGTGGCCGTCCCGGTAGCGCACCAGCGCGCCGGCATGGCCGACAGTCTCGTCATATGATCCGAGCATCTCCACTTCGTGGCCGACGGAACACAACCGCGCAATGAGTTCGGGATCGAATCGATCCTCAAGCCGCAACGCCCGGCTCGGTGACGCCCAGGTTCTGCCGAACAGAAAGCGCGGCGCATCGACCGCGCCCGCAAGCCCTTCCCCGAGTAGATGGCGTGTGAAGACTTGCGCCTGGAATTGCGGCTGCCCGTCGCCACCCATCGCACCGTAAGACATAACGCGGCCATCGCTGAAAGACGCGAGCGCGGGATTGAGGGTGTGGAACGGGCGCCGTCCCGGTGCGAGCGGATTTACCGCATTCGAATCAAGCGAAAACGACACGCCGCGATTTTGCATGAGCACGCCGGTTCGTGGCAGCACGCAGCCCGAACCGTATTCCCAATAAAGCGACTGGATGTAAGAAACGGCGAGGCCGCTCGCATCAACCGCGCCCATCCAAACCGTATCGCCATTCGCTGGCGCAACAGGATAGGACGCGGCCTTGTTCATTGATATCGCATCGGCTTCGCGCTGCAGCACCTGAGGCGAAAGAAACGATGCGGGCGTGTGTTTGAGACGCTCGAAGTCGGTGCAAACCTGGTCGCGAATCGTGAGCGCACGCTTCGACGCTTCGATTAGTCCATGAATGTGCTCGAAAGAATCCTTGCGCGCGATCTTCAGTCGATCAAAAATGCCGAGAATGAGCAGCGAGGCGAGGCCTTGCGTCGGCGGCGGCGAATTGTAGTGGCTGCGGCCTTGAAGAGGCAGCTCGAGTGCATCGCGCGCGACGGCGCGATACACAGCAAGGTCCTCGCGTGTGAGGGGCGCACCGATCTCTTCGAGATCGGCGGCGAGCTCGCGTCCGACATCGCCGCGATAAAAATCCTCGAGCCCGGCACGCGCGAGCTGATCGAGCGTATCGGATAGTTTTTCCGCGCGCCGTGTCGTGCTTGCTTCGGCAAACGTGCCGTCGACCAGAAAGCGCGCGGCAAATCCCGGTGCTTGTTTCAGCATTTCAAATTCGAACGGGTTGCCGTGCGCTTCGGAGCGCGACTGCGGATAGCCTTCGCGGCCGAAACGGATGGCATCCCGCAATAAATCAGCGAGAGGCAGCTTGCCGCCGAGCGCTTTTGCAAGTTCGAGCGCAAGAGCCCAGCCGCCGATCGCGCCGGGCACCGTCAGCGCGGCAAGGGACCCACGCGGCGGGATCGCGTCGTAGCCGAGCCCGCGATAATACGCGATCGTCGCGTTACGGCCGGCAAACCCGCACGCCTCGATGTAGCGCACGGGCCCTGTCGGTTCGCGCACGAGCCAAAAGCCGTCGCCGCCGATCGAATTCATGTGCGGGTACACCATCGCGATAGTCGCCGCCATGCCGATCGTTGCCTCGATGGCATTGCCACCTTCGGCGAGAATGTTGCGGCCTGTTTCGGCCGCGAGACTGTGCGGCGCCGCAGCGGCGGCGCGGGAAAAGGTCGGCGTATCGATCAAGTGAGTGCTTCCTCGTTTTGTTTGGATGCGCTGCTGCTTTCGCTAAGCTCGCTCCACCCGCAGGCTCCCAAGGCCGATTTCAGATGCTCCGGTAGCGGAGCCTCGACCGCGGTCGGCGCCTTGTGTTTGTCGATCGGTACGACAATGCGCCGCGCATGCAGATGCAGCGGCGTCGCGCCGTGGGCTTTGCCGCTGCCATACACGGCATCGCCGAGAACCGGCCAACCCATCGCGGCGCAATGGACGCGCAGCTGGTGCGTGCGCCCGGTCAGTGGCTCGAGTTCCACAAAAGCGAGCGGCTTGCCTTCCGGCGACGCGCCACGCCCGCGCACCCGCCATCTTGTGTGCGAGGGCAGGCCAAGCGGATCGACCTTCATCCACCAGCCGCGCTCGGCATCAAGCCGGCCGAGCCGCAGGTCGATCTCTCCTTCGTCTGCAGAAAGGCTGCCCTCGACCACCGCCCAATAGGTTTTCTCGATCCGGCCTTGCTTGAACAGCTGCATCAGCCGCTGCAGCGCCTTGCGATGGCGGCCAAGCACAAGGCAGCCGGAGGTATCGCGGTCGAGCCGATGCGCCAGCGCGGGGCTCCGGGGCAGGCCAAAGCGCAAGGCGTCGAAATAGGCTTCCAGATTGTCGCCGCCCTTCGGACCTCTGTGGACCGGGATGCCGGCCGGCTTGTCGACGACGAGCATCAGCCCATCGCGGTGCAGCAGGCGGGCGACGAACTCTTCCGGAGTCATGCGGAGGGCTATCCGGGAGAGAGGCTGGTATCGTCAAGCGTTCTAAGCTGGATGAGTTGAAATCGGTGGCCCTGGACCCCGGCTCTCGTTCCGCGCGGTCGGGAGGTGAAAGTGTCTATTGCAAACACCACTTTCCCGGAAGCCCGAAGGGCTATCCGGACTCAGAAAGCATAAATGACGGACAACCCAACGGAAGAGTCTTCGAAGCGACAGGGTGGTCTTCTCGGACGGCTCTTCGGACGCGTTCGCGATGAGCCGCGCGAAACACCGCCCGTCGTTGCGCCGCAACCGCAGCACAGTGAAGAGGCGCCGCCCGTCCCCGCACCGGAGCCGCCGCCGCCGATCGTCGCGGAAGCGCCTGTTGCCCCGGCGCCGCCCGAACCGAAGCAATCCTGGTGGAAGCGGCTTTCGTCGGGCCTGTCGCGCTCGTCGTCGGCGATCGGCCAGGGCATCACCGATATTTTCGCGAAGCGCAAGCTCGACGCGACGACGCTTGAAGACCTTGAAGACGTGCTTGTGCGCGCCGATCTCGGCGTCACTGCGTCCCAACGTATCGCCGAGGCAGTCGGGCGGGGGCGCTACGATCGCGAGATCGATCCCGCGGAAGTGCGTGCGGTGCTTGCCGACGAGGTCGAGCGCAGCCTCTCCCCGATCGCGCTTCCGCTGACAATCGAATGGTCGAAAAAGCCCTTCATTGTGCTCGTCGTCGGCGTCAACGGGTCCGGAAAGACGACCACCATCGGCAAGATCGCCTCAAAATACCGGGCAGAGGGCCGCTCGGTCATGCTCGCCGCCGGTGACACGTTCCGCGCCGCGGCCATCGAGCAGCTGCGCATCTGGGGTGCGCGGATCGGCGCGAATGTCATCGCGCGCGAGCAGGGCTCCGATGCAGCGAGCCTCGCCTTCGAGGCCGTCCAGGCGGCCAAGGTGGAGGGCGCCGATCTCCTCCTCATCGACACTGCCGGCCGCTTGCAGAACCGCGCCGAGCTCATGTCGGAGCTTGAAAAAATCGTCCGCGTCATCAAGAAGATCGATGGTGCGGCGCCGCACGCCGTCCTGCTCGTGCTCGATGCCACCGTTGGTCAAAATGCGCTGAGCCAGGTCGAGATTTTTGCGCGCATCGCCGGCGTCACCGGCTTAGTAATGACCAAGCTCGACGGCACAGCCCGCGGCGGCATCCTTGTGGCGATCGCGGAAAAGTACAAAATGCCGGTGCATTTCATCGGCGTCGGGGAGGGCGCCGATGATCTCGAACCGTTCGAGGCGCGCGATTTCGCCCGCGCCCTCGCCGGATTAGAATAAAAGTTGGAGGAAACAAAGTGACAGCCGAAACCTCTCGCGAGAGCGCCGGGACTTACGCGCGCGCGCAAAAGCGCGTGCCGAAGCCCGCCATTAAGCTCGCGCTCGAATTTGGGCCGCTCGCGATGTTTTTCGTCACCAATTACAAATTCGGCATCTTTCCGGCGACCGGCGTTCTCATGGTCAGCGTGCTCATCGCGCTGGCCATCTCGTATTATCTCACGCGCCGCCTGCCGATCATGCCAGTCGTCACCGCCATCGCCGTGACAATTTTTGGCGCGCTCACATTTCTTCTGCACGATGAGATATTCATCAAGCTGAAGCCGACCATCGTCAATTCGCTATTTGGCGCGACGCTGCTCGGCGCGCTGGCGTTCGGCAAACCGCTGCTGCCTATCGTGCTCGACAGCGTCATGCATCTATCGGAAGAGGGCTGGCGCAAGCTGACGCTGCGCTGGGGCCTTTTCTTTTTCGTGCTTGCGGCGGTGAACGAAATCGTCTGGCGCACGCAGACCACGGACTTCTGGGCTGGCTTTAAGGCGTTCGGCATCATGCCGCTGACGATTATCTTCGCCCTGACCCAAGTGCCGCTGATCATGCGCTACGAAGTCAAGCCGTCCGAGGAGAAGACCGAAGCGCATTTCTAATGCTCCGAGATCTGTTGCGGGGTGATGTTGAGGGGCTGCGCGGAAACCGTGCGCGGGACGAGCAGAGTGGCGACGTTCGCGGTGAGAAGAATGATGGCCGAGGCAGCGAAGCGAGCGACTTTCCTGCGCGATGGGAGTTGCGGCCCGGTGTCGTGATCCATTTAACGAATCTTCAATAATGATGGCGACGCGGCAGGATTTGCCGAATTCATTAAAACTTTCTTAAAGAAGTGGCGCCGTCCCGTCCCGGTGCGAGGCTCCCGGCCGCAAAAATCGCGATGGCATCCGCCGCCCCGACCCACTAGGGTTCGGGGCAAACCAGGAGTGCTTGATGATCCTTCGGCCCCGCCGCAGCGCGCTTTATATGCCGGGCTCGAATGCCCGGGCGCTCGAAAAGGCCAAGAGCCTGCCGGCCGATGTGCTGATCTTCGATCTCGAAGACGCAGTCTCCCCCGACAGCAAGGTTGCGGCCCGTGATCAGGTCATCGCAGCCGTGCGGCAGGGCGGCTACGGCAGTCGCGAGATCGCGGTCAGGATCAATGCGCCGGACACCCCCTGGGGCAAAGACGATCTCGCGGCCATTGCGGAAGCGGGACCGGATGCGATCCTGGTGCCGAAAATCTCAACGCCGGGCGACATCATGATGGCGGCGCGGAGCCTGCGTGAGGCAGCCGCCCCGGAGCGCACGCGGCTTTGGGCGATGATGGAGACGCCGCTCGCGATGCTCAATGCGCGCGACATCGCGGCCGCC
>JAXDNH010000079.1:0-20780 GCA_034669525.1 Methylobacteriaceae bacterium
ACAACCATAAAGAAGTACGCCAACCGGCGCCTCTACAATACGGGGACGAGCGCTTACGTAACCCTCGAAGACCTTTCTCATATGGTCAAGAGGGGCGAGGATTTCCTCGTTCAGGACGCCAAGACCGGCGAGGACATCACCCGCTCGGTGTTGACCCAGATCATCTTCGAGCAGGAGAGCAAGGTCGGTCAAAGCATGCTCCCGATCACCTTTCTGCGGCAGCTGATCCGCTTTTACGGGGACAGCATGCAGATGCTGGTGCCGAGCTATCTCGAATTCTCGATCGGCAAGCTTACCAGCGAACAGCAGAAGTTCCGGGACCAGATTACCACGGCGTTCGGCGGGCCTTTGGCCGAGCCGACGCGGCAGGTCTTCCAGTCGCTCGAAGAGCAGACCCGGAAGAACATGCAGATGTTCCGCCAGGCGTTGTCTATGTTCAATCCCTTTGCGCTTGGCAGCGCATCCTCGCCTTCCGAGCCAAGCCCCGCCGCCTCGAAGAACAACCCGTCCGACATTGATGATTTGAAGCGGCAGCTCGAGGAGATGCGCGAACGCCTTGACGGACTTGCCAAGAAAGCCTGACGTTTTGCGGAGTCAAGCTGCGGCAGAGGCTGCAGCCGCTGAGGCGGGTCGCGCCTCGCCGAAAAAAATACCCTGGGCGTAATCGACTCCCCACTCTGCGAGCAGGTGCGCCGTCTCAACGTCTTCCACCCATTCCGCGACCGTCCCGATGTTGAGATGCCGGGCAAGGTCGAGGAGTGTGCGCACGAAAAAGCGGTCGTCGGGCGATCTCGCCACATTTTGGATAAAGGCACCGTCGATCTTGACGAGATCGAAGCCGAGCCGCCGCAGATTTTTGAACGAGGTGTGTCCGGCGCCAAAATCGTCCATCGCCACGCGGATGCCAAGCGACTTCATTGCGGTGATGGCGGTGCAGGTCGCCTCGATGTTGACGAGCGCGGATGTCTCAGTGATCTCAATGATCAGCCGCTCGGCGGAGCCCGGCGCGAGCCGCACGGCATTGCGGAGACGATCCGGCCAATCCGGATCGTGGAGTGTGGCGGCCGAGACGTTGATCGAAAGGTGGACCGCTTGGTCCTGCTGAAGCCGGGCGAGAGCCAGTTCCAAGACGCGGCCGTCGAGCAAGGGGACGAGTCCTGCTTTTTCCGCGACCGGCAACAGCGCGGCGGGACCGACCATGGTGCCATCTGGCATAACGAGGCGCATCAGCGCCTCTTCGAAAGCGATGCTGCGCGCCGTGAGCCGCACGATCGGCTGCAGCGCAAGGGTCACGCGCCCCTGATTCAGCCCGCTCAGGATATCGTCCGCGGTGCGCAGAGCCCGCAAACGGGCATCCGCGGCTGACAAGGAGTGCTCGAATTCGGCGAAGCGCCCTGCGCCCACTTGACGCGCAAGGTCAAGCGCTTCTTCAGCGTGCTGGAACAAAATCTGTGCCGCGCGCCCATGACGGGGCGCGATGACGCCGCCGATGCGTAGACCCGCATGAATGGGTCCAGCGTCGGTCTGGAAAGGCGTGCTTGCGATTGCTTCGACAAAGCGTCGGGCCGCCACCTTCATCTGCTCGTCGTCACAGCCGGCGAGCACAAGACCGAATTTGTTGCCCGCATATCGCGCGATGACATCGCTGCCGCGCATCTCGGCCCGGAGCCGTGCCACGATTCCAGCGATCATCTGATCGGCGGCGTCATAACCATAGGTGCGATTGAGCGCGAAGAGGTTCTCGATTGCAGCGAGCAGCACGACGAAAGTTTCGTTGCGGTGCTGCGACCGTTCCAACAGCTGCTCTATATGCTCCGTCAGACTGGCACGGTTGAGAGCGCCCGTCGCGGGATCGACACGCGAGCGCTTCTGCAGCTTTTCGACGGCCTCATAACGTGCGGTGACGATGCGGATGAGGCCATGAGCGCCGGCGGGCCTGCCGCTCGCATCCGCGAACCATCGGCCCGTATCCTCGATCCATATCGGTCCGCGCGGCGCGTTCGAGTTCGTCGCCTCGAGCGCGTAGCAGACGTGATAGGGCACGCCACTGCCCTGATCGACATCCTGCGATCGTGCGATGGCTTCGTAGCGCGATTCGTTGCTCATCGCGCTGAGCAGATTTCCATAAGTGCGGCCGGTCGCCAGATCTGCCGCGGAGGCGAAATCGAGCACATCGGCGACGTTTGGCCCCCAGGTCAGACGGTCGCTGCCGATGTCCCAATCATAGACCACTTCGCCTATGGAATTCAGGATGGCCTTGGGATCGGGCCCGTGCGGAATGTCTTGCAGGGGAAGCGCCGAGCGCGCCGGCACGAGGACGCCCGCCGAAGGCGAGCATTGGGCAAGATGACGCAGTTGCACGGCCGGACCTGAAGAGAGACTCGGGATGGCACCAACTTGCCCCTTTCGGGTTAACCTTCCGTGTGCCGGCGCTCGATGCGACCTGCCCCGCGCGAACCCCTTTTCTGCCCCAATCCCAATGCAAGAGATCGCTTACCATCTCCAGCGATAGTGCATTGCTTTCGAACGGTTTGGGCACAGACAGCGGATGCTCTGGAAGTTCTCGTTCATGGTGTGGCGCGCACCAGCAGTCCTGACAACGATTGTCGCAATGTCGAACGTGCCGTCGCTGGCCGAGAACGGGAAAGCCACCGCGCCGATTCCAATCCAGACTCTCGCTTTGATGACGGCGAAGAATACGAGCCCGTCCGCGCCGGTTCTTATCCGCACCTACAAAAAGGAAGCCGAGCTCGAAGTCTGGAAGCTCGCGAGAGACGGGCGCTACGTCCACATCAAGACGTTCCCGATTTGCCGTTGGTCAGGTCAGCTCGGACCGAAGCAGACCCAGGGTGATCGGCAGGCGCCCGAGGGTTTTTATTCCATCGCTCGCCGGCAGATGAACCCGAATTCGCATTATTACCTGTCGTTCGATACCGGCTTCCCGAACGCATACGACAAGGCGCACGGAGCGTCAGGCGCTTATCTGATGGTGCACGGCACCTGTTCGTCAGCCGGCTGCTACGCAATGACTGACAAGCAGATCGGTGAGATTTACGCGATCGCGCGTGATGCGCTTGCCGGCGGTCAGCAAGCGTTTCAGTTTCAGGCCTTTCCCTTTCGGATGACCGCGCAGAACATATCGAAATACCGCTCCGACAAGAATATCGATTTCTGGCGGCAGCTTAAGGAAGGTTCCGATCGCTTTGAAGCGACTGGCGAAGAGCCTCTCGCAAGGGTTGTTGAAGGACGCTACACGTTTGCACCCTCGCATGATCCGGCCAAAGAAAAGGCCGCACAGGCCTTCCATGCTGCGGAAGAGGAAAAGATCGCATCGCTCAGCAATGGCAGCGCCGCGGTGCGGATCACCTATTCTGATGGCGGACAGCATCCGGCCTTTGCGGCGCTTCTAAAACAGGGCGCCGACGTCGGTGATGTCAGCCGGCCCGAGGCGTTGGCCTTTGCGGGCCAGGAAGTCGTGGTCGTTCCCGCGCGTAAAAAGAAGATTGCAGTCGCCGCGGTAAAGCCGGTCCAGCCGCCGGAACCGATGGGACGGGACATCTGCATTGCACTGCCGATCCGCTCGATCAGCGCAGAAGATTTGCTTTTCTCGGCTCGCCCGCTCAATTGTGGACGCACGCCGACAGTGTCGGTGTCGACCATGGCGGCCGGGGCGGCACGCATTCTACCTTCGTCCTTCAGGCCGCCGGCGGTCGAAGTCGCTGCTCAGCCTTAAGGAAATGTGACGTTTAAGGGTGAAGGATTGGTTAGCGCCGGTTCCGCACCGTGGAGTGGAGTACTCTTACGGGAACGTCGCAGGCCTCTTCCCGGACGCGGGATTTCGTTTCCAATCGTCGACGGGAAAGCTATGCTGGCGGGCTCCTTAAGGAGAGTGCGCCTCTAGCTCAGTTGGATAGAGCGCCGGGCTTCGAACCCGGAGGTCGCGGGTTCGAATCCTGCGAGGCGCGCCAATCAGATGCCAGCGGGTAACGATCCGGACGCGGGGACCGGGCTATTGCATCACGGTTACGGTCGCGCGTAGGTCTGGAAGCGCCGGACCGTTTCCACCGCCTTGCGGATTTGGGCGGCGCATTCGCGCCATCCCTCTGCTTCGAGTTCGTCGGCGAGGCTCATCGCACGATCGTGGGTGATGTACTCGACGACATCGGCGGCGCGCTTGACGCGCACCCGCCATTCGCCTTCGGCCATCACAATTTGGCTCGGCTCAAAAATAGCCATACGCACGCCCCGCAAGACCAGACCTGCCACCAATCCCCTTCAATGGGGCCAAAATGTGAAGCTTCTGCCCTGACGGCCGGGAACCCGTTAGCTCCTGCCAAGTTGATCAGGCGTGCTCACCTTGATGATCTCCTTCGTGCTCTCCACGCTGATCCCCTCGGCTGCGATCACAAGCCTGGTTTGGACCGTGGTGACGGCCGCCGACCGGACGAAGTAGGCTCGCCTCTAGGCGAGCGTGCGATCGCGCCTCGATGGGCGGCGCGACGCATTCCGCGACTTCGGGCCCGACGCACCTTCAGCCTCCCGGCGTCTCGAGGACGCGGATTCTCCTTTCGAAACCGCCTGTGCGCGGTACCCTCCTGCCGCAAGACCGCGGGAGGGCTCATTGAACACGCGTGAACTACCCTTCGACGCCAGTGAGATGCTGACCCGGCTTCGGCCCTGGATCGAGTGCGAGAGCCCGACGTTCGACCCTGAAGCTGTCAATCGCATGATGGATTTGGCGGCGCGCGAACTCGCCGGCCTCGGAGCAACGGTCGAGAGAATCCCGGGCCGGATGAATCTCGGCGACTGCCTCCGCGCGGCCCTTCGGCATCCGCGTGCCGGCGAGCCGGGTGTCCTCATCCTCGGCCACATGGACACCGTCCATCCCATAGGGACGCTCCAAAAACTGCCCTGGCGCCGCGACGGCAGCCGCTGCTACGGGCCGGGCATTCTCGACATGAAAGGCGGCAACTTCATCGCGCTCGAGTCGCTTCGCCAGCTCGCTCGCGCCGGGATCGAAACACCCCTGCCGGTCACCATCCTGTTCACCAGCGACGAGGAAATCGGCAGCCCCTCGACACGTGAGTTGATCGAAGCCGAAGCGGCGAAGCACCGCTACGTGCTTGTCCCGGAACCGGGCCGCGAGGATCGCGGCCTCGTGACCGGCCGTTATGCCATCGCCCGCTTCAACCTCGAAGCGACGGGCCGGCCGAGTCATGCCGGGGCGAGCCTCGCCGAAGGCCGCTCCGCGATCCGCACGATGGCGCGCAAAATCCTCGAAATCGAGGAGATGACGAGCGAGAGCTGCACATTCAGCGTCGGCGTCGTTCACGGTGGCACCTGGGTCAATTGCGTCCCGACGATCTGCCGGGCCGAGACGCTCAGCATGGCCAAGCGTCAGCCTGACCTCGATGAAGGAGTCGAGCGGATGCTGGCTCTATCCGGCACTTACGACGACGTTCATTTCGCGGTGACGCGGGGCGTCACCCGTCCGGTCTGGGAGTCCGATCAGGGAACGATGCGGCTGTATGAGACCGCACGCGGGATCGCGCGCGATCTCAACGTGGAGCTCACACATCACAGCGCCGGCGGCGGCTCCGACGGGAATTTTACCGGTGCAACGGGAATCGCGACGCTGGACGGGCTCGGCGCAATCGGCCGGGGCTATCACACGCTCGAAGAATATATCGAGGTCGACAGTCTTGTGACGCGCGGCCGGTTGTTTGCGGGCCTGCTTGCAGGGCTTCAAAACGTGCAGCCGTTAGGAGCGTCATGATGTGAGCATATTGCTAATCGGCGAGTTCACTGAGGAGGAGTACGCGCAATGGCGCGGAACTCTCGCCGCCTGTCTTCCGCGCGGCGAGACATTGTACCTTCCTAATGATGATTTCGACCCCGCCTGCATTAATATCGCGCTCGTCGCCAATGCTCCCGGCAGTTCGCTTGCCCGGTTAAAGAACCTGCAGTTGATCCAAAGCTTATGGGCGGGTGTCGATCGGCTTTTGTCAGATCCGACTCTGCCGGCGGCTGTACCGATTGTCCCGTTGATCGATCCCAATCTGACGCAAGCCATGACCGAATGTGCGCTTGCCTGCGTGCTGTTGCTGCATCGGCAGCTGCCGGCCTATGCGCGGCAGCAGGCGTGGAGGGCATGGAAGAAGTTGCCGCAGCCACTCGCGCAAGAGCGCCGTGTTGGTGTGCTAGGTCTTGGTCAGCTCGGGCAAGCTGTGGTGCAGACTCTTGCGTCGCTAAATTTTGACCTTGGTGCGTGGGGCGCCAGTCCTCATACGGTCGAACGCGTCAAGACTTGGAGCGGCCCCACGGGACTCGCGAGGCTGCTTGAAAGGACGGACATTCTCGTCAACCTGCTGCCGCTCACGCCGCAGACGTCAGGCATTCTGGATGCTGGGCTGTTCGGCCGCTTGCCGAAAGGAGCATCGATTATCAATCTGGCCCGCGGCAGCCATCTGAAGGAAAACGACTTGCTGGAAGCGCTTGCAAACGGCGAGATTTCCTACGCCATTCTCGACGTGTTCGAAGATGAGCCGCTGCCGCAGGAGCATCCCTTCTGGAGCCATCCTCGCATCACCGTGCTGCCGCACGTTGCCGCGGTCACGGATGTCAATACCGCCGCCAGGATCGCGGCCGAGAATGTCAAAGAGTTTCGTGCGGGTCGAATGCCGGCTCCTTTGGTCGATAGAGCGAGGGGCTATTGAAGCGTCGCTAGGCTGCGTGGTGAACGTGCTGAGCGCCAGCGGACAAAAAGCCCCTGAGGCGTCTATCGATGATTTCCGCGGCCTCCGACATGATCCGGTCGATCAGCTCCCTGACGCTTGGTATGTCGTGGATGAGGCCCGCGACCATGCCGCAGCTCCAGGCGCCGGCGTTCATGTCGCCCTCCAGCATGATTTTGGGGTAAACACCGGCCACCTGATCGTGAATGTCGTCGATCTTCAGACCCGCCCCTTTCGCGCGTTCGATTTCGACTATCTTCTCGACATTGGCGTTGTTCAGGACGCGCTCGGTGTTGCGAATAGCGCGCATGATCAGGCGGGTATCGAGTTCGTTCGCCGCCACCAGCGCCTTTTTGACGTTTATATGTACCGGTGCCTCTTTTGTCGCGATGAAGCGCGTCCCCATATTCATGCCATCGGCGCCCATCGCGAGTGCCGCGACAAGGCTGCGTGCATCCGCCATGCCGCCCGATGCGACGAACGGAATCTTCAATTCTTCGGCCGCGCGCGGCAGCAGAATCATGTTTGGCACATCGTCTTCGCCGGGGTGTCCGCCGCATTCGAAACCGTCAACGCTCACGGCGTCGCAACCGATGCGTTCTGCCTTCAATGAATGGCGGACCGAAGTGCATTTATGGATCACCTTGATGCCGGTATCCTTCAACGCCGGCATGTATTGCTCGGGACTGCGTCCGGCGGTTTCGACGATCTTGATCCCGCCCTCTCTGATCGCCGCGATGTATTCGGGGTAGGGCGGCGTCGAGAATGCCGGCAGAAAGGTGAGATTCACGCCGAACGGCTTGTCGGTCATGTCGTGACAACGCGCGATTTCCCTGGCGAGAAGCTCGGGCGTCTTCTGTGTCAGTCCAGTGATAATTCCGAGACCGCCGGCGTTTGACACGGCGGAGGCGAGCTCTGCGAAACCGACGAAATGCATCCCTCCCTGAATGATCGGATGCTCGATGCCGAACATTTCGGTGATTCTTGTTTTCATGTGTACCCCTCATGGGAGAAGACCGGCGTTTCGCCTTTTTCTCTCACTGCTTCCGCGCGACAAAGATCAGACGCTGCGCCATCATGCCGAGATCCTGGTTGCGTGTCGATGTCGAGGCAAACTGCGCCGGACCCTCCAGCACGATAAAGCCGCTGCGCGTCAGGAGCGCGTTCATCCCGCTCTCGTTGTAAAGCCGCTCTGCGTAAAAGCGGTCGGCGATCACGCCGCGTTCCACATGGGTCGTCATTTCGCGTGTGATCAGCTGGTCGCCGGCGGCTGACAGGGTCCGTTCGCGGCAGGTAAACATGTCTTCGGCGATCCACTCCCAGGAGCGCGGCTCGAAATGCTTTCTGACGTGGTTGCCGTCGCTCACGTCCAGCAGGATTTTCCCGCCTGGCCGCAGAATTCTGTGGATGTCGCGGAGCATCGCTTCGTCATCGCTCGCGCTTTCGAAATAGCCGAAACTGTTGCCGAGCACGAGCGCCGCATCGAAGCTCGCATCCGCCAGGGGAATCGCGCGCGCGTCGCCGTCGTGAAATTGGACTGCCAATCCCGCCGCTTGGGCGCGAAATCGCGCCTTTTTTAGAAGGAAGGCGCTACGGTCGACGCCGGTGAGATTTACGAAGCCGCGCTGCGCGAGTTCCAGACTATGCCGGCCCTGTCCACAGCAGACGTCCAGAATCTTTGCATTTTTCGCGAGCGGCAGCAGCTCGAGGAAAAGATCGATCTCGCGGCGCGTCAGTCCGGCATTCTCGACAACATCGCCGTCCGTCTTGAGGTAGAGCTCGTCGAAAATCTCATCCCACCAGACCGGCGAAACCTGCGCTTCAATATCGGCGACCGGGCCGGGTGCGAACGAGCGCGGCGTCTTGCGCCTGGCTTTCAGAGAAATCGTCATCCAGCACCGCCGAAAAATCCGAGTTCATTCAGTCGCGCCAGTTCTTGCGTCTCGAGCTTCACGCCGATGTCGCGCCGGTAGCGCACGTTCGGAATGACCACGCGATCCGCAAGATTGTAGGCCGCCGCGCGCGCGGCTGTGACCGTCGCGCCGATCCCCGTCACGATCATCGTCCAACCGTGCATGCCCGCCGTGACCAGATCACCCTCCTGCTTGCCGACCTCCGCGAGGTGCAGATGGCAGCGATCTTTGCCGGTGATCTCGCCCTCAAACAAGATCGGTAGGCCGGCAGGTTCGGATGGGACCCGCTTGCGATTGTAGGGAAACGGTCTTGTCGTGAGAACCACCCCGACGCAATAGCCGGGCCTCGTTGCGAGGCTCGTTGCAGATCGCGTGACCATCATCTTGAAGAGGTGCGCCCATGACGTCTCCTGCAACGGCTCGAGGATCGCATAGCCGGGGCAGCCGAAGCGGCAGGTGAATTCAAGCGGCCATATCCCGTCTTCGTTCACGATCGTGTTGAGATTGATATAACCGCAATAGCCGTTCTGCCGGAGTACGAGCTCCATCCTCCGCAGCGTTTTGTCGAAAAAGCCGTCCGTCCCGGTATACGTCACGACGGTTCCCATTTCGCCGGTCAGCTCGCCGAGATCGCCCGGAAAGAATCGCTTGTGCTCCCAGTCCAAGCAGGCCGGCGTGAGGAACTTGTCGCCGTCGAAATAGGCGCCGACGCCCATCTCAATGCCGCTCATATGCTGCATGAGCACGTAACTGGCCTCATCTCCGTCAAACTGCTTGAATCTGGCCGCGATCACGGCCTTCACGTCTCGTCCGTCCTGCATCCGCCCGACGTAATTGTCCGCTGAGGCGAAACCATGCCCGTTGAATTTCAGGACATAGCGTCCGGGATGTTGTGAGATGAAGCTTTGCCCGCTTTCCGGCGTAGCAAATTCGTGAATTTGGCAGATCGGAAAGCCGAGGTCTGAAAGCGTCTTCTGCGCGAAGGCGCGATCGTTCTCGAGCCGATCGCCATAGGCGCTGCCGCCGACAACATGGAAGCCGTCGCGGCGAAGCGATTCCTGCAGCGTGCCGCGATTGTGCGACACGTTTTCGAAGAGGATGATGCCGTCGTCTCCACCCTCCCGGATCCAATCGAGCTCCTGCCTCCAGTCCGGCGTCCGCACCACCATGCCGGCGAGCACATCGTGGCATCCGGGTTCCGAGACAAAAATCCGCACCTCGTGGCCCTGCTCGCTGAGGCGGACATACATCGAGGCCATGTCGCAGGTATCGCCGATCGCGAGAAACCGCATTATGCCCTCGAAGCTGAACGCCTGTACCAAAAGACTTCAGTTTCGATCAGGGTTCCGCCGCAGGGCAGGGAGGGGCATGGTTTCCCGAATAAATCCGCTTGTGATGGCGACGGCCAGCCCCGCCATCCTCGAATCGCGCGCTTGGCTCGCAGCTTACGACGGCGGCAAAGGTCCGGCCATCGACCTCTCACAAGCCGCGCCACCCTATCCACCACCGCCCGAACTTTTGGCGCGGCTCGCGGCCGCGGCGCAGTCGCCTGCCGCCGCCCTCTATGGGCCGGTGCCGGGCGATTACGATCTTCGCGTCGCTTATGCCGGCCATGTGTCGGAACTTTATGGCGCCGGCATCAGGCCTAGCGAGGTCTCGATCACGGCAGGGTGCAATCAGGCCTTCGTCATTGCGGCGATGCTCGTCGCCCAGGCAGGCGATGCGATCATTCTACCGTCGCCGTGGTACTTCAATTACAAAATGACCCTGGACATGCTCGGGATTGAAGCGCGTGTGCTTCCATGCTCACCGGCAAAGGACTTCATACCCGACCCGGGAGCTTGCGCCGACCTCATCGACGCAGGGGTTCGCGCCGTTGTCCTCGTAACCCCGAACAATCCAACCGGAGCGATTTACCCGCCCTCGATTATCGAAGCGTTCGCCGCGCTCTGCCGTGACAGCGGACTCTGGCTCATCCTGGACGAAACCTATCGCGATTTCCTGCCGCAGGATGCAACACGGCCGCACCGGATCTTTCAGGACAGGACGCTTCGCAATAACGTGCTCGGACTCTATAGCTTCTCGAAGTCCTTTGCTTTGCCCGGCCATCGGCTTGGCGCGATGATCTACCCGGCGGAACTCGGACCCGAAGTCCTCAAGATTCAGGATTGCCTGCAAATCTGTCCGGCGCGTGCCGGTCAGGCGGCTCTCACATGGGGCTTGGGTGCTCTCGACCATTGGCGGAGCGAAAATCGCAGGCGCTTCGGCGAACAGGCGCAGAATTTCCGTTCGGCGCTAGGTGAGCTTCAGGATTGGACGATCGACTCGCTCGGTGCTTTCTTTGCGTATGTCCGCCATCCCTTTGCGGCTTTGCCGGCGGAGCAGGTCGCAAAGCGGCTTGCTGTCGAGAACGGCTTGCTGCTGATCCCGGGCACCTATTTCGGGCCGGGCCAGGAGGAGCACTTGCGCGTGTCGTTCGGCAATCTTTCGGCCGGGAGCCTCACGCAATTGCCGGAGCGTCTGCGCTTGAGTGGCGCTTGCCAAGCCCAGCATTCTTCAAAAGCTGCCGGTCGAAGAGAAAATCGGAGGAAGGCGTGACGTGGCGGGCGATTATTAAAGCGCCCGTGCTGGCGCTCAATTGAAGGCACGCGCATTCGACTATTGCCGCGTGACTTCGCAGGCGGAGACCTTTGCCGCGCTTCAACGATATGGCGAGGGCGCCAAGCTCCTCGCCGGCGGCCAGAGTCTGGTTCCGGCACTCAACCTGCGTCTTCTTTCGCCGGCAATTTTGATCGACATCAACGATGTCGATGAGCTGAAGGGGATTTCTCTTCGCGCAAACAAGCTGCGCATCGGCGCCTTGACGCGTCACGCGGAGATCGAGCGTGCTGCGTTGATTGCGGAGCACGCCCCGCTACTGAAGGAGGCAGCACGCCACATAGCGCATCCGGCCATCCGCAATCGGGGCACGATGGGCGGCAGTCTGGTCAATGCGGATCCCGCTTCCGAGCTCCCTGCCTGCATGGTTGCGCTTGGAGCGGAAATCGTGCTCGCAAGTGCGGCGGGGGAGCGGCGCGTTCCGGGGGGGGATTTCTTCACCGGCCTTTATGAGACGGCGATTGCGCCGGGGGAGATACTCACGGCGGTTGAAATCCCGATCGCGCGTCAGAACGAGCGGTATGTGTTTATGGAATTGGCGCGACGTGTCGGTGACTATGCGCTTGTGGGCATCGCATGCCAGGCGGAAGTCGTCGACAATGTTCTGCACGACCTGAAGCCCGCTTTCTTCGCGGTCGGCACCCGCCCGATACTCGCATCTGCGGCAGCAACGCGTATTATCGGCCGGCAGATCGACGCGGCGTGTCTCGAGGAAGCCGCTGCAGCACTCGACGAGGAATTGGCTCCAATCAACGATTTGCAAGCCAGTGCCGCAATGCGGATGCATCTTGCCCGTGTTCTCCTTCGGCGTGCGGTCGCAGCGCTGCTTCCGGAACTGCAGCATTGCTTGCAAACGGCAGCCCGCGCATGAGCGAGCGTGAGCTCTCCTTCATGCTTAACGGAGAGGCCGTTATGCTGCGCGTTGCGCCGCGCCGTCATCTCGCCGATGTTCTGCGTGAGGATTTGGGTCTCACCGGCACGCATCTTGGCTGCGAGCAAGGCGTGTGCGGTGCCTGCACCGTGCGCGTCGATGGCGAGATTGTGCGCTCGTGTCTCATGCTCGCTGTACAATGCGAGGGCAGCCACGTCGAAACGATAGAAGGCCTATCGGACAGTGGCGAGGTCGCCGATCTCCAGAACGCCTTTCGTGTTCGCAACGCATTGCAATGCGGGTTCTGTACGCCCGGCATGATCATCACTGCGGACGATCTGTTGCGGCGTCAACCCTCGCCAAGCCGGGACGGCATCCGCGAACATATGGCAGGCAATTACTGCCGCTGTACAGGTTATCATGCCATTGTCGATGCAATCGAAGCAACGGCCGAAAAGCGCCATCGGAAGGGGGCGGTGAGTGACTGAGACAGGCCTCACCTTTCTCGATCGGCCGAACAGCTATATCGGCCGCGCCGTGCCGCGCCCGAATCTCGAGCGGTTGACACAAGGGCGTGGCCAATATGTCAGCGACATGGTTCTGCCGCGCATGGGCCATGTGACGTTCGTGCGCTCGCCGTACGCGCATGCGCGCATTCTCGGCATCGACACAGGCGCGGCGAAATCACACAAGGGCGTGCTCGCGGTCGTAACCGGTGCGGAGCTTGCGCTGGTTTGTACCCCCTGGATCGGTGTGCTTACCCATCTGAAAGGGCTGAAATCTGCGCCGCAGCATCCGATCGCGATAAAAAAGGCCTGCTGGCAAGGCGAGGCCGTCGCTGCAATTGTGGCACGCACGCGCGCCGAAGCCGAAGACGCTGCCGAACTTGTTCACGTCGAATATGAAGAGCTGCCGGTCGTTACAGACATGGAAACGGCACTCGATCCCGCGACGCCTGTAATCCACCCCGAACTCGGCGACAATCTTGCCTGGGAGCGCCTGCATGTTGCCGGCGACGTCAACGCCGCCTTCGCGGAGGCCGATCATATCATCGAAGCAACATTCGGCTTCGGCCGGCACACCGGCGTGACGCTCGAGCCGCGCGCCTGCCTTGCCGATTACAATCCGGGGGATGGGCGGCTCACAGTCTATCAAGGTACGCAAGCGCCGCACATGATCCAGAACGTGCTGGCAAAGCACCTCGATTTACCCGAACACAATGTGCGCGTCGTCTGCAAGGACGTCGGCGGTTCGTTCGGCATCAAGGTGCATGTCTACGCTGATGAAGTCGCGAGTGCGGCGCTGTCCAAGCTTCTACGCCGTCCGGTCAAATATGTTGCCGATCGCATCGAGAGCTTCGTCACTGATATCCATGCGCGCGATCATCGCGTGCGCGGCCGCATCGGCGTCATGAATGACGGGCAGATCACTGCTTTCGAGATCGACGATCTGACCGGCATCGGACCGTATTCGATGTATCCGCGGACAAGCGCGATCGAGGCGAACCAAGTCGTCAATTTCACCGGCGGGCAATATACATGCCCGAACTATCGCGCCCGGGCGCGCGTCGTGTTCCAGAACAAGAACGTCACCTGTCAATATCGTGCCGTCGGCCACCCGATCGCCTGTTCGGTGACCGAGGGCCTAATCGATCTCGCCGCGCGCAGGATCGGCATGGACCCCGTCGAGATTCGCCGCCGCAACATCATTGGCGACGACGCCTACCCCTGCGTCTCCTCGGCCGGCATGCGGTTCGAGAAGCTGTCGCACGAAGCCGCTATGGCGAAACTCCTCGAGATGATGGATTACGAGACACTACGCGCGGAACAAGCTGCACTGCGCGCGCGCGGCATCTATCGCGGCATCGGACTGGCGAGTTTCATCGAGGTCACCAATCCGAGTGCCGCGTTCTATGGAGTCGGCGGTGCACGCATTTCGTCGCAAGATGGCGTGACCGTGAAGCTCGATGCCGGCGGCGCGTTGATCTGTCATTCCAGCGTCACCGAGCAGGGCCAAGGCGCCGAAGCCGTCACCGCGCAAGTTCTTGCGACCGCGTTCGGTATCCCCATCGAGCGCGTGCGGGTCACGACCGGCGATACCGATAACACGCCCTACGGCGGCGGCACGTGGGCATCGCGTGCGGCCGGGATCGGCGGCGAGGCCGCCTGGCAGGCCGGCAAGGCGCTCAGGCAGAACGTGCTCGCGGTCGCCGGCGCGATCCTGCAAGCGCAGCCGGCCAATCTGGACATATGCGCCGGCGCCGTCGTCGATGCCGCGACCGGGCGCGAGCGGATGCCGCTCGAGGAAGTGGCGCGGATCACCTACTTCCGGCCGGACACGCTGCCGCCCGGGATTCAGGCCGAGTTCGTCGTCACGCGCCATTACGTGCCGAAGCAATATCCCTTTGCTTTCACCAACGGCATCCAGGCATCACTCGTCGAGATCGATGTCGAGACCGGCTTTATCAGGCTGCTGCGGCATTGGGCGGTCGAGGATTGCGGGACGATCATCAACCCCCAGCTTGTCGACGAGCAGGTGCGTGGCGGCATCGTGCAAGGGCTCGGGCCGGCGCTTTTCGAGCACTGCATCTACGATGCGCAGGGCCAGCTTCTCAACGGCAACATGGCCGATTATCTCGTGCCGATGTCCGCCGAGATGCCGGATATCGAGGTCGGGCACGTCTCAACACCGACGGCGGAATCCGAACTCGGCGCGAAAGGCGCCGGCGAGGCCGGTACAGCCGGCGCGGCGGCCGCAGTCATGAATGCGGTTAATGATGCGCTCGCGCCATTTGGCGCCGTGATCACGTCCATCCCAATCACGCCGAAGAGCGTACTTGCGGCGTTAGGGCATATCTGAAGCGTAGGTCAGCCGCAGGTCCGGAGCGGTACGTAGCCGACGATGAGCCCCACCTGATCCTCCACCATCTGCCGTGCCGGGTAACAGCGAAACACGCGCGTCGGCACATAGTAAGCGTAATCAGGCACATAGCCGTAGGCGTAGGGATAGGCGGCCGCCGGCAATTTCGCTTGGACGCGCATGTGCACGAGGCGGGCGGCGGGCGTGGCGACTTTGGCATGAGCAGGCGCGTGTGCGTGGCGGTGATCGTGGCGAGTCGTCCCGTTTGCATAAGCCGATGCGGTCATGCCGAGCGCGACACCGGCGCTCAATGCGGCAGCGAAACTTGTCGTCAGGTAACGCATGGGACTACTCACGCTTTCACTCACTCGCGCGCCTGGGCGGCCCGAGCTAAAGACGGCCATAGGAAAACGGTTGCCGCACGTCCACGAATTTCGTGATTGTAGCTTAACGGCGTCGCTGCTGGCCGGAACGCTTGCCGACGTTAACAGTTGGCGCGAAGGAGACATTGACCGCTTAACCAGAAGGAGGTGATCCATGGCCGCAGTCGATATGGTGATCAGCAAGAATGGCTCAACCAAGGTAACCGGCGACGTGGTGATCAAGGATCATCAGGGCCAGGTGATTACGCCTCCCGGCAACCCGTTTTGGCTGTGCCGCTGCGGCGCCTCTAATACCAAGCCGTTTTGCGATGGCACCCATAAGAAGATCGGCTGGAGCAACGGCTCCTACAGTCAGGCGCCGGGTGCTCCTCCGTCTCCCTCACTTTGAGAACTGCATAGCGCCGTCCCTGACGCTGCCGAAGCGAAGCGCCAGGAGGTCACGCGCGTAGTTCTGGTAGAGCCGCCACGGTTTCTTCGCGCCCTGGCGGGGTAGCTGATGCAGCGCACGCTGGACATAGCCTGAAGTGAAATCGAGCCACGGCACTTCCGCGACGGAAGGATCGCGCTTCGGCATGCATTGGCGGTAGCCGCGTCGGTCCATGTAGCGCAAAAGCCGGCAGACATATTCGCAGGTAAGATCGGCCTTCAGCGTCCACGACGCGTTGGTGTAGCCGAAGGTGGCGGCGAAATTCGGCACGCCGCTGAACATCATGCCTTTGTAGCTCAGCGTCTTGGACAGATCGACATGCGTGCCGTCGACAGTGACATCAAGGCTGCTGAATAGCTTCATCTGCAGACCCGTCGCGGTCACAATGATATGGGCGTCGAGTTCCTGGCCCGATTTCAGCTTTATGCCGCTCTGCGTAAAGCGCTCGATGTGATCGGTGACAATCGACATGCGTCCGGCATTGATCTCGCGGAAGAGATCGCCATCCGGAACGAGGCAGAGGCGCTGGTCCCACGGATTGTAACGCGGCGTGAAATGCGTTGCGACGTCGTAGTCCGGTCCGAGCTGCTTGCGGACTAGTCCTATAATCGCCGCCTTCACCTTTTCCGGTTTGCGCCGCGCCAGACGGAAGAACCACATGCCGAGCAGCACATTTTTCCAGCGCGTTATCTGGTAGGCGAGCATCGCCGGAAGCTTGCGCCGCAACGAGTTGGCGATCGTATCTTCGGACGGCCGCGAAACCATGTAAGTCGGCGAGCGCTGCAGCATGGTAACATGCGCCGCTTTCTCGGCCATTGCGGGGGCGAGCGTGACCGCAGTCGCGCCGCTGCCGATCACGACAACACGCTTGCCCGCGTAATCGAGGTCTTCCGGCCAATGCTGCGGGTGGACGAGCTTGCCGGCAAAAGTACCGGCACCCGGGAATTCCGGCAGATAGCCGTTCGCGTAATCATAATAGCCGCTACACATGAACAGAAAATTGCAGGAGAAGCGCACAGTCTCGGTGCCGCGCTGCGCCTCGACAATCCAGCGTGCGTCGTGCGAGGACCATTCGGCTCGCATCACGCAATGGTGAAAGCGCACCTTTGTGTCGATGCCGTTTTCCTGCGCGGTATCGCGCACGTATTTCAAAATCGAAGGCCCGTCGGCGATCGCTTTCGCTTCGCGCCAGGGGCGGAAATTGTAGCCGAGGGTGTACATATCCGAATCGGAGCGAATGCCGGGATAACGGAACAGGTCCCATGTTCCGCCGATCGCGTCGCGACCTTCGAGGATCACATAAGACTTGCCCGGGCATTTCGTTTTTAGATGGTAGCCTGCAGCGATGCCCGAGAGCCCGGCACCGACGATCAGCACATCGAAATGTTCGGGTTGGGACATGAGCCTTCTAAAAGTTAATGCCGAGCCAGCCTTTGACCTGCTCGTGCAAGTCACCGGCGAAATCTTGCGGCGTGCCGGAGGCGGTGATCGCGCCGAGGCTCAAGACATAGATACGCGAGGACATGCCAACAACCCGCCGGACATTGTGATCGACCAGGAGGATGGCGATGCCAAGGCTGGCAAAGAGCCTGATGTGGCCGAACACGTCCTCGACCATTTTTGGGGACAGCCCGATCGAGGGCTCGTCGATCAGACAGAGCCGCGGCTTCATCGCCAGCGCCTTGGCAAACTCGACCAGCTTCTGCTGCCCGCCTGAGAGATCGCCGGCAGGGGAGGACATTTTTTCCTTCAGCGCGGGGAAGTGCCGGTCGAACTCGGCGAGCCGATCGGCGATGCTGAATTTGCCGTTGGCTTTGTTGCGGCGCGCCCGCGTCTCCAGCGGAAGACGCAGATTGTCCGCAACACTCATATGCCGGAAAAGGCTGGATTCCTGCGGAATGTAAAAAATGCCGCGTTCCAGCAAGCGGTGGGGTGGCAGGCCGGTGATGTCCGCTTCGTCATAGCGGATTGCCCCGGCTTTGGGTCGTAGAAAGCCGCAGATCGTCTTCATGATTGTCGACTTGCCGGCTCCATTGAGCCCGATGAGCCCGGTGATCGTCCCCGCCTCAACCGTAAGATCGACGTCGCGCAATACATCGATGTCGCCGATATAACCGGCGGTGACTTTGTCCATGCGGAGGATCGCGCTCACGCAGCCGCCCCTCCGAGATAGGCCTCTATCACCGCCGGCGCGGCGAGCACATCGGAGGTCTTGCCATCGGCAAGAACGCGTCCGGCATTCATGCAGATCGACCGCGGGCAAAGCTCAACGATGACCGGCATATCGTGGCTCACAAGCACGAATGTCTGTCCTTCCGCATGCCGTGCCCGGATGAAGGTGCTCATGATCTCCTTCATCGTGGGATGAATCGCGGCGAAGGGCTCGTCTAGCAGGGCAAGCCGTGGCGTGCGCATGAAGCAACAGCCGAATTCGAGCAGCTTCATCTGCCCGCCCGACAGCTGGCCGGCATCGAGATGGCGCACATGCGTGAGCTGCAATTGCTCGAGCAGGAAATCGGCACGCGCGCGCGCTTCCGGCGCGGTCAGTCCCAGCGCCCGTCCGCCGACGAGCAGATTGTCCAGCACGTTCATGCGCGGGAAGATGCGCGTCAGCTGGAACATGCGCATCAGCCCGCGCCGTGCGAGCCTCTGCGGTTTCTGGCCGGTACACGGCTCGCCCTCGAGACTAATCGTTCCCTGATCGCTGGAGAGGTGACCCGACATGATGTTGAGAAGCGTCGTCTTGCCCGATCCGTTCGGGCCGATCAGTCCGACAAGCTCGCCGGGCGCAATGTCGAAACTGACGTACCCGACCGCGACGAGGCCGCCGAATCGCTTTGTCACGCTTTCCACGCAGAGGAGGGAACTCATGCGAGTTTTCGCCGCCGCGGTGCGAGCGCCGTGGTTACGAGCCCCCAGAGGCCCGTGCGGAAAAGACGCGCGAAGACGATGACCAGCGCCGCGAAGATGACGAGCTGCCAGCCGCCGACATCGCGCAACCACTCCGATGTGACATAGACAAGAAACGCGCCGACCGCGGGACCGATAAGCGATCCCATGCCGCCGATGACGGTCATCGAAACGACAAGCCCGGTCTGCTGCACGAGGCCGAGTTCCGGCGTCACCAGCGAGGCGAAATAGGCATAGAGCGCGCCGGCAAATCCCGCCGCCGCGGAGGAAATTGCAAACGCCGCCGTCTTCCAGAAGACGATGCGCACGCCGGAGCGCGCGGCGGCGATCTCGTCATCGCGGATTGCTTCGAGGAACAAACCGGCCTTCGAGCGCAGCAGCAGATACAAGCCGCAGATGACGAAGGCGAGCGCGCTTAAGAAGACGTAGAACCAGATCACGCGATTGTTGAACCAGGGTTCGAGCGGCAGGCCAAGGTCGCCGCGCGTGATGTTGATCGAATTCGAAGCGACGAGCCGCGCGATCTCGGCGAAGCTCAACGTAGTGAGCGCGAGGTACGGCCCCTTGAGGCGCATCACAATGCGGCCGAGTATGAGCCCGATGAGCCCGGCCGCGCCGCTGCCGATGAAAAGGCCGATGATTGGCGGCACATTGTAATAGGCGGCAGAGAGTGCCGCCCCGTACGCGCCAATCATCGCGAAGGCGGCGGGCGCCAGCGAGAACTGCCCGGTAAAACCGGCGAGCAGGTTCCATGACGAAGCCAGGATCGCGAAATAGGCGGAGACGACAAGCACGCCGAGCCAGTAGACGTCACGCGTGACGAGAGGCAGCAGGCCCAACAGCACGAGCAGCAGGGCGGTCGCGATGAATTCGCGTCTGAGTCTGATATCGCCGCTCATCAGACCTCGCGTCCCCGTTCGCCGAACAGGCCCTGCGGCCGGAACAGGAGGAACAGGATCAGGAGAACCAGACCGAACGTGTCGCGGTACTGGTAAGAGACGAGTACCGCGCCGAAGCTTTCAACGAGTCCCAGCAGCAGGCTGGCGATAAACGCCCCCGGGATCGACCCCATGCCGCCGAGAACGACGATCACGTAAGACTTGATCGCGGGAAACGCACCGACGTCCGGCGATGCATTGATGATCGGCGAGAGCAGCGCGCCGGCCAGCGCGGCGAGGCCGCCAGCAAGCGCAAACACCAGCGATGACACGGTCGTCGCGTCGATTCCCGCAAGCGACGCGCCAAGCCGGTTCTGCGACACCGCACGGACCGCGCGGCCCCAATAAGAAAAGCGCAGGAACAGCGCGATTAGCGCGAGAACGGCAAGCGTCACGCCTGCGGCGGCAACCTTCTGTCCGCTCATCAGTGCCGGGCCGACGACAATGCGGCTCGCGCTGACCAGCGCCGGCGCACGGAACGCGTAAGGTCCGATCGCCTTGTCGACAAGATTTACGAGCAGCAGCGATAGCCCAAACGTGACGATCACGGCGTATTCGTCGCGCATCAACCCCCAAGAGCCGATATTCGCGTAGAGCGGCCGCATGAGGGTCCGCTCGACCACCCAGCCGAGCGCCGCCCCGAAGAAAAAGGCTATTGGCAGCGCCACGACCAGCGGCACGCCGAGCCGTGCCGCCACGATCGTATAGGCATAAGCCCCGACCATGTAGAATTCGCCATGCGCGAAATTGACGATCCGCAGCACGCCGAAGATCAGCGCGAGGCCTATCGCCATCAGGCCATAGAACAGGCCTGTGACGAGTCCATTGACGGCAAGATCGGCCGCGAGCGCGCCGGTCAGCAAATCTCAGCGCCCGCTTATGGCCGGGCGAGTTTCGACGGATCCAACGGCTGACCGGGTTGCTCGACAAGCGGCGTGTCGGCCACTTTCTGACCAATCTCCGTCACCTGGAAGGTGACGTAAGGGATGTCGAGCCATTGGTGATTCTTGTAACCAGGCTCTTTGGAGAAGGTGATTTCACCGCGCGTGCCCGTATATTTCGTCTCCTCCAGTGCTTTCACCAGTGC
>JAXDNH010000080.1:0-29173 GCA_034669525.1 Methylobacteriaceae bacterium
GGTCGCCGACTCTCTCATCCACATAGGCGATGTCGCGGAATGTAAGGCGGAATGTCGCCAGGACGCGCGAGCGCGCATCCTCTCCGATCGTCTCGCCTCGCCAAAGGTCGTTGCCGATCTGCGTTGCTTCGGCATCCAATCCGACAAACCAGCGCCAGTCCGGATCGTCGATCGCTGAGAGCGGCTCGACCTGCACTTCGGTGTTCAGCAAATGGCGCACCCACGTTTCGATCACCCGCGCGAGAGCTTCGCGCGCTAGGCGGTCGGACCCGATATTGAGCGCCATCGTGAATGCGTCCGAGCGGCTCCAATAGGTCCAGGCGTTCTCCCCGCTGATGACGTCAAGTTCGCTTGCCGGCTCTTGTGCGAACATCGCAAGGAGCGGCGAGGGGGTCCCGTGCTCCTGTGACTCGATGATTTCGGCATCCGCAAGCAGCGTCGCCCCATTGTGAAACGACACGCGCTGCGATCGGAACAGGAGTTCGCCGGCCCGCAGCACATACGGGTCCTCGCATTCGTCGAGCGCGTTGCGCAGGATGATATGGACGAGCTGGTTGAGAAAAAGCGGCGGCGTCTTGCCCGTTCCGTTGCGGACAAGATCGAGATAGGCCGCTTCGATTGAATGCGCGGCGAGGAGCCTATCCCGGAATGCCAGCATGATCTGCCAATTCTCGCGCGCATCGGGATCGTCGAGCGCCGCGATGGTGGATTCCGTCACGGTGCGACGAGGCGCGGCCAAAAGCTCGGAATGCAATTCGCGCTCGGCCGCTTTCGCTTCCGGCGGCGGCATGAGTTCCGGCCGCGCGAGATAAGCGAGGATGAGTTCGTCTGTCACCGCAAGACCGCCGCCTTCGGTTCTGCGGGTCAGGTGATGCCCACTTGAGACCCAGAACTCCCTCACAAACGCGCTCCTCGCATGAGCTTCGCGAGGTCAACCCGCTCTTCCGGCTCCTCTTCTGTTTCGACGAACTGGAAGGCACGCGCGAACGTGTGAAGAGAATCCGCACCGGCGTGAGCCCGCTCGCGCGGACGCAAGGTCCGGAACTGCTCCTTAATGTTGCCGTCCTCCAGCGTCCGATGCATTGCGATGATTGTATTGACCTCGTCTTTGCACAGCGATGCCGCGAATGCGATCTCCTCAGCGGCTGCCGTGCGCGCGGCGTCCATGTCGGGCGCGCCGAGTTCTTGATGGATGCGTTTTGCCAGGAGTTCGACCGCCTCGTCGCGTTCGCGCGCGCTCGCCTCGCTTACCACGACCAGCGTCGAAAACCCGAACGAACACACGCCGAGAAAGCCCGAGCGGAAAGCGGCGCGTGTCTTTCCGGCCAGAGTTGCGGCGTCCGTGTCCAAGAACAGGAAAGAGCCGGTGACCGCCCATTCGCCGGGTTCGGCCGGATGCTCGAACACGAACGTGTCGGACGGATCGAGTCGGATCGTGCGCGGCAGCTTTATGCTCATAGGCGGGGGCGGCCGGTTGTCCGATCCAGCCATGCAATTTGCTCGAGCGCAGGCAGAAAGGCCACGCGTTCGCGTTCGACCGATCCGGCGCGCGTCAGGATGAGGTCGCCGTTGGCGGCGATTCCGGCGCCAGCCTTCTCCTGCGGTTGGGAGAGACGCGACAGGTAATCGCCCGCGATCGGCGCAAAATCCCGTTCGTTCCAGATATGGAAGGCGCGCATCAGATTGCGCGCGAAGCTCTCGAGCAATGCTTCGTGCGAGAACTCACAATCCTCCTCTTCGAGCGAGGTCGATTCGGGCGTGAGGCCCGGGTCGCCCGAACCAGGTTTGGAAGCAAGAAGCATGGCTCCAAACACAAGCCAATCCGGGCTCTCTTCCTCGAGACAATCAAGCGGCCAGCCGAGACGGCCGCCGCCGAGCCGAGCGCGATCGAAGAGGAGCGTGCCGGGCCACGCAAATTCGACCGGCTTGTCCGGCGGGCAGGCCGCCCCGACGGCATCGGCGAGAGCATTCATCCCCGCAAAAAAGGCGCGCCGGGCCGAGCCGAGGGGCTCTTCGGGTTCGAGGACGACGGCAAATTCCAGGAGATCAAAGCGCCGCGCCCAGACCAAAGTGCCCGCTCCGGCTTGCGCGGCGAGATTACAGGCGTGCCGAAAGGCATCCTCCCGCTCCCGCAGGACGACCAGCTGGTAGGTCGGCGGCAGATCCGGCAGCGGCAGGCGGGCTGCGGTGGCGCTCATCGAGTGCGTGTTCCGGAAGTACTAATTCCATATTCCAGTATAACCTTGAGCCGAAAAATGCGAGAAGCCGCACGGGCTGTGGACCAAGGGATTAGATTGGAAGAAGACGCAAAGATCCGCGAATATGCGCGTTGGTCGAGCGACGGCGACGCCGCCGGGCCGAAGATCGCGGCGCTGCTTGCGGCCGCCGCCGAGCCGATGCCCGTCGCCGCCCTGGTCGCGCTTGAGAGCAAAGGCGTCGCGCTGATCTATGGGCGCGACGACGTCGCGATCGCCGCCGCCGAGCGGCTTTCCGATCACCTCGATGTGACCGTGCTCCTGACGAAGCCGGGCGAGATCGCGCCCCGCCGCGCCCACGATTTTCCGGTCCTGCAGGGCACGATCGTCAGCGCCAAAGGTCATCTCGGCGCCTTCGAGCTGCGCATCAACAACTACGCGGCTCCCGCGCCTTATTCCCGAACGCGCCTCATCTTCGGCACGGCACGCGACGGCGCGACATCGCATTGTGATCTCATCTTGGATTTGTCCGGCGGCACGCCGCTCTTCACCGCACATGAACTAAGAAGCGGCTATCTGCGCGCCGATCCGCGGGACCCGATCGCAGTCGAACGCCTCCTCTTCGAGGCGAGCCATCTCGTCGGCGAATTCGACAAGCCGCGCTTTGTCGATTTCCATTCCGAGCTTTGCGCACACTCGCGCTCGCGCATCACCGGCTGCACACGCTGTCTCGATGTCTGCCCGACCGGCGCCATTTCGCCCGCCGGCAATCATGTCGCGATCGACTTCTATGTTTGTGCGGGCTGCGGAAGTTGCGCTTCGGTGTGTCCGACCGGGGCTGCCGAATATGCGCTGCCGCCCGCCGATGCGCTGATGCGCAGATTGCGCACGCTGATGCTCACATACCGGAATGCCGGCGGGCGCGATGGCGTAATCCTCTTCCACGACGGTGATCACGGCGAACCCCTGATCGAAGCGCTCGCGCGGTTCGGCGACGGGCTTCCGGCGAATGTACTGCCCGTTCGCGTCAATGAGGTCACGCAAGTCGGTCTGGAGGCGGTCGCCGCGCTGTTCGCTTATGGGGCAGTCGGCGTGCGCTTCCTGACCCGCGCCAAACCGAAGCACGACATCGTGGCATTGGAGCGCACAGCCGCTCTGGCCGAGACGATCATACAGGCGCTTGGTTACGGCGCAGTGAGCGGTGCTCCGGTTGTCACGCTGATCCAGACTGATGACCCGGACGCATTGGGGGCGACTCTTGCGGCTCCGGCTCTGGGCACGCCCACTCCAACCCCGGCGAGCTTCATGCCTGCAGGTGAAAAGCGCGGCGTGCTCGAATTCGCCTTGCGCGAACTGCACCTCGTCGCACCTCGCGCGCTCGACGTCGTGCCGCTTGCCGCCGACGCGCCGTTCGGCAGTCTCGACATAAATATTGCCGGCTGCACGCTCTGTCTCTCCTGCGTCTCCGCCTGCCCCACGCATGCGCTCAGCGACAACGCCGAGCGGCCGATGCTGCGTTTTGCCGAATCGCTCTGCGTCCAATGCGGCCTCTGTGCGGCAACCTGCCCGGAAGACGTGATTACGCTGAGGCCGCAGATCGATTTCGCCGCATGGAAAGCACCTGCGAGGATTGTCAAAGAAGAAGAGCCGTTCCAATGCGTCGAGTGCCGCAAGCCGTTCGGCACACGTTCCAGCGTCGAAAGGGTGATTGAGAAACTGCAGGGCAAGCACTGGATGTTCTCGGGCGGCATGGGGCAGAGCCGCGCCCGCGTTCTGATGATGTGCGAGGATTGCCGCGTGCAGGCCGTGGTCAACGAAAGCTTCGACCCGCATGCGGCACCCGAACGCCCAAGAGTGCGCATGAGTGAGGATTATCTCGCCGAGCGTGCCGCGCAGAAGGTCGAAACCTCGGTATCCGGCGAAGCCCTCGACCCGCGCCCTAATTCGTAGTCGCCCGTTCCAGAAATCTGATGAGAGCAGCGCGGTCTGCCGCATCTTCAATCCGCTGCTCCGGCATCTTCGTGCCGGGCGTATATCGACTAGGGCCGATTTCGAAGAGCTTACCGATCGTCTCCGCGTTCCAGATGATATCGAGCTTCTTCAGTGCCGGTGAAAAATTATATCCGGGCGCCGTGGCAATGCGCCGGCCGAAAACATGATTGAGCGAAGGGCCGGCACGGTTTTCCGCATCGTGCTTCAGCGTGTGACACGCAACACAGGCGCGGAACAGTTCTGCGCCGCGGTCGCCGGCATACTGCGCCAATATGTCCGGGGGTGAATTCTCGGCAACATTGCCGATGGGCTCGCCATTCGCTGCGTTCCAGCGCCGTATCAGGCGATCGTTGCCACCCGACAGAAGCTCACGGCCGTCAGACCGAAACGCGAGGGCCCAAACCGGCTGCTTGGTCCCGGCGATTCGAAACAGCACTTTCGCTGTCTGTCGGTCAATAATCGTGATCGTACCGCCAATCGACGCCGCGGCAATTCTTGAATCGTCGGTCGAAAGCGCAACCGACGTAATCGGCACCTCCTGCGTTTCGACAGATGCTTTGAGCTTCGCTTCGGAGTCAAAGAAACTCACCACGCCGTCGGCGCCTGCGATGATGATCTCTCCCTGCTTCGAAACCGTGAGAGCGTTCACCGGCGACCCAAGTGTCACGACCGATGCCGGGCCGGACTCCGATTCCCTCTGCCAAATCCGCAGCGTCGTGTCATAGCCGGCCGAGACCAGTCTCCCGTCCGGCAGAAAACCGACGGCATTCACATTCCCGTGGTGACCTCGGAATGTTTTGGATTGGCCGTTCGCCAGTGATCTCACGCTGGCGGTTTCATCCCACGATGCGGACGCAATCTCCTGTCCATTGGGCGATATTGCGAGAGCGACAATCGGTCCATCGTGCTCTTCGAATGTTTGCAACGGAGCGGATTCGCCAGTTTTCCAGATTGCAATGCGTCCGTCTTCGCCGGCGGTCGCGAAGCGGCCGTTCGGAATTGCTGCGGCGGCATTCACCGCGCCGTCGTGGAACCGCAGGACGGCTATGGCACTGCCCGTCGAGATGCTCCAGATGATGGCGGACTGATCGAAGCTTCCGGAAATTGCGGTGGCGCCCTCCGGCGCAACCGCGAGCGCCCGTACCGGGCCGCCGTGCCCGCGAAACACGTCCTGAGAGGCGCCCGCCGTGGACAGAACCACCGCCGTAAACCATACGGTGATCGCCACAAGCCCTGCGAGGCGAGTGTGACCGAGCATGAGGGAAGCCTATCATTCCGTTTGCATCACCGCATACGTATAATTCTCCGCGGATGCAAACGAGCACTCCATCCGAGATGGTCGAGTCTAAAGCTTGCTTTTCTGCAATCGTATTTGCAAGAATTTGGGGGAGGAGGAGAATACATGATCCTGAAGCCGTCGCGACGGTCGGTGCTGGGTGCCGGAGCAATTGCAGCACTATCAGGCGGGGCCTCGCTTGCAGAGACTTATCCTGCCCGTCCCCTACGCTGGGTCGTCGGTTACCCTCCGGGAGGGACGACAGACGTTCTGGCGCGAATTGTCGCCGAGCCACTGGGCCGACGTCTCGGCCAAAATGTGTATATCGATAACCGCCCTGGCGCGGGAAACAACATCGGCACGAAGATGGTCGTGAATGCCGAGCCCGACGGTTACACGCTGCTCCTGGTCAACCCGGCTAACGGGATCAACAGCAGTCTTTACAAGAATCTCAGCTTCAACTTCGTTCAGGATATTGCGCCGGTGGCGGGGATCACGCGGTCGCCCAATATCATGGAAATCAATCCAAAACTTCCTGTGAAAACCGTGGCTGAGTTTATCGACTACTGCAAGGCCAATCCCGGCAAACTGAATATGGCTTCGTCCGGCATCGGCACCTCAGTGCATATGTCGGGCGAACTCTTCCAGGCGATGACGGGCACCAAGATGCTCCACGTGCCATATCGGGGCGCAGGCCCGGCTCTCACGGACTTGCTGGCCGGTCACGCCGATGTCCTATTCGATAATCTGCCGTCGTCGATCGAACATGTCCGCGCTGGCAGCTTGCGGGCTCTGGCAGTGACAACCTCTGAACGCGCTCCGGCTCTGCCCGATGTGCCGACCGTGGCCGAAACCGTCCCCGGTTACGAGGCGAGCGCCTGGTTTGGCGTGGGATCTCCAAAGCATGCACCGGCGGAGGTTGTCGCGCGGCTAAATAAGGAGATTAACGACATTCTGGACGATCCGAACATGGTGAAGAGGCTCGCCGATCTCGGCGGTACTCCCTTGCGTCTTTCGCCCGCGCAATTCGGTACGCTCATTGCCGATGAGACGCAGAAGTGGCGAAAGGTTGTCGAGTTCTCGGGGGCAAAGATCGAGTGACCAGCAAAGGCCCGGGCTGAGGCCGGCTGGTTCGTTCGCCTCGCCCGCGAGGAGGTGCTAAAGTCTTTGTGACCGCGCGTGAATTGGTATGACTTGCAACGTGCCGCCCACCCGCCAAGGATAGGGTTCCTTTCCGCGGATGAGCTATTGTGCGGACAGATGGAGCAATCTCATGAACAGGCTCAAGCTTGTTTTACTTGCCGCCGGCCTTCTGACCTTCCTTCCTTTGGGCATGGCAGCTCCGGCCCGGGCAGGGGAACTTGATTCCTTCGCCGATGTCGTGGCGAAAGTCATGCCGAGCGTCGTCAACATCTCCGTCAAGGGGATGGGCGAGATGCCGATGATGGACAAGGAGGCGAAGAACGTCTCCTACGCGCCGCACATTGTCGATATCGTCGGCTCGGGATCGATCGTCGATCCGAACGGGCTCATCGTCACCAATCGGCACGTCATCGACAATGCCTACGAGATCACCGTCCATTTCCAGGACGGCACGAGCGCCAATGCGCGTTTGTTGGGCAAGGGCCTCGGCTTCGACCTCGCCATTCTGAAGGTCGATGTCGGCTATCCGCTGCCGGCGATCAAGATCGGCGATAGTGACAAAATACGTGTCGGCGATCGCGTTCTGGCGATCGGCAATCCGCTTGGGCTCAAAGGCACGGTCACCTCAGGCATCATCAGCGCCTTGCACCGCGATCTCTATGGTACGCCGTACAATCAGTTCATTCAGGTCGACGCGGCGATCAATCACGGCAATTCCGGAGGACCGCTGTTCAATGTGAAGGGCGAGGTCATCGGGATCAACAATCAGATTTTCTCCGAGTCTTCGACAAGCGGCTCGATCGGGTTGGGATTCGCGATTCCGTCGAACGACGTCGCCTTCATGCTGGACCAAATCCGCCAATACGGCCGGCCGCATCTCGGCTGGCTTGGGCTGAAAATTCAGACCGTCAACGCCGATATGTCGGAAGCCTTGAAAATCCCGATGCAGTCGGGTGCGATCGTCGCGGAAGTCACGCCCGGTAGTCCCGCCGACGAGGCGGGGCTGAAGGTCGGCGACATCATCCAAGCGTTCGCCGACGAGCACTTGATCGACTATCGCGTGCTCAATCGTGCCGTTTCGATGGCGATCGGCAAGACTCTCCTGCTCAGCATTTGGACCGTCGGCGGCGAGGACAAGGTCGTTCCCGTGACTGTGAAGGAATGGCCGCAGGAGATCTGGGAAACCTACAACAGCGAGATGATGCGCCCACCGCTTTACTCGAAACTTGGTGACCTGGGATTTGAGCTTGCCGATCTGAACAATGACCTCAGGGCGCAATTCCACCTCGATCCGGCAACCGAAGGTCCTGTTGTCACGCAGGTTGTCGACGACACCGCCGCCAGCGGCGCGAAATTGAAACCGGGCGACCTGATCCTGAAAGTGCAGCGGGAGGACATCCGCAACGTGGCGGAATTGGAGGAACGGCTGAAGAAGATGACCGCGGCCGGCGATCGCAGAGCGCTGATCTACGCCAAAGGCGCAAACGGTGCGCGCTGGACGACGCTGCCGCTGCGGCTCTGACTGAGCTTATTGTTGCTTCGGCGCCTGCCGATCCGTGGGAGAGGCGGCGCGCCGCAAGCTTGTGACGTAGGCCATCACCTTCAGGATATTGTCCTGACGCAAGCCTTGCAGAGAAAAGGGCTGCATGGCGCCAGTCGCTCCACCATAAATGATCTCAAACATGCCGACGTCGGTCTTGCTCTGCGAATATTCGGGCTGGTCTGTAATGAGGCTCGGACCCAGCCGTCCTTTTCCGTCCCGCAAATGACAGCCCTGGCAACGGGCTTGGTAGAGGCGGCGCCCCTCGCGGAGCGCCGCCTTTCGGCCGATATACGGATTGCGGCCTGATCTCTTGAATTTCCTGACGGCGTCCGTTTCCCTCTCGCCGGGCTTGGGCCTGATATCGAGCGCAGAGCCATCGACGACGCTGCGAAACACGATTTCCTCGGCCTGAGCCTCCAAGCCGGGGATGCCCGTGAATATGACAGCAATTCCGATCAGTGCGATGGAATAGAGCCGCCGCATTCGTCGGGTCGCCGAGCGGCTATTTGCCCTTCGTGACCTGCCCGCGCACCTCGCCGCCTGGATTTGCCGGCGTATGGATCATGAAATAGGTCTTGTCGGCGGTGATGACCTTGGCTTGATCGTTTGTCAGCGTTGCCGATCCTTCGAAATCGCCCGCCTTAACGCCGGCCGCAGGCAGCAACACGCCGGCGTTCTGGCCGGAGTCGGCCGGGCCATGGAAATGGGCCGCTGTTGGATTGCCGCTCAGGCCCGACACCGTGCCTTTCCAGGAAAGCTTGCGGCTTTCCGTGTCGTAGGTTGCGGCGAGGTTTCCCTGACCCGTGGTGGGCGAAACTCCAGGCGCACTCTTCAGGTCCGCCTTGAACGACATCGTTTCGGCAAGGGCCGGACCGCCTGCAATCGCGGCGAGGGCCGCGGCGGCGGCGAGTGTAGCGCGAAAAAAGCTCGTCATTTTTCCTACCTCCATTTCGATGGGCTGAATCAGCACACCCTAGCTCAGAAAAGAAGACGCCGCGACGGCATCCATATTTCCTTGAGATCTTGAAAAGCCGCGAACCCCCGGCCAGCCAATTACATCCGGCGCGTCGCCTATTGCCGCCGCTCAATACGTCTGGGCGAGATACTCGGCGATCGTCTTTGCGTCGGCCTCCGCGATCGGGGCGCCGTAGGTCTTGATCATCTTGGTGACCTCGCCATCCCAGAACGCCTTTCCCCTCTTCGGCGGCTGCATGGCGATATAATCCGCCGAGTGGCACGCCACGCAATTGCTCTGCGCTGCATCGAGCCCCGGCCCGGGCTTGAGAACGGCCGTTTCCTCCGGCAAGTCGTAGGTCAGCGGTTCTGCCCCCGCGAGGCTCGCAATGCCCGGAAGGAGGAGGGCAAGGAAGGCGGCGGTGGAGGTGATTTTCATCGTGAAGGGCCTTCTCACGTCGCCCGAATGCGGAGCGTTTCAACGACGTTGCGCATATAGCCCGCCGGATTCCACAGCGGCTCCAACGGTTGAGACTGGCCGACGGGGTTGATCGCCCGGACGCTGAGATCGTGTGTGCCCGGCGGCAGGCGGATTGCAGCCTGCCATTCCCGAAAGGAGTACTTCCCAAGGTTCTGCCCAAGCTCGGTCCCCGTCCAGGTCTTCCCGCCGTCGGTCGACAGAAGAACGTCCGTTATTCCATAGCCGCCATCGAAGGCGATGCCTTTGACAAGCGTATCGGCGTTCGCCTTCACCGTCGCACCGTTCTGCATGCTCGTGATGAAGGAGCGCACGTTGAAGCGGTTGATCGGCGCTGTCGACACAGGCGCCTGTCCGGGCGGCGTGCAGGCACAGGCATTGTCTGGAATCCGGTATGCAGACTTCATCCAGAAGCCATCGTAGATCGCGTCGATCACGGTGATCTCGTTCAGATGCTTGAGCCAGTAGGTGCCGTAATAGCCCGGCACCACGAGTCGAACGGGATATCCATTGAGATGTGGTAGATCAGCGCCATTCATCGCATACGCAATCATCACCTCGCCGTCGCGGGCGTGATCTATATCCAGGGCCTTCACAAAATCGGGTGTTTCCGGCACGACCGGACCATCGAGGCCGTTAAATGTGACCTGTTTGGCGCCAGCCAGCACGCCCGCTTTATCGAGCACGGCTTTCAGCGGCACGCCCTTCCACCGCGCATTGCCCATTGCGCCGTTACCGAGCTGCCCGCCTGCCACACGCGGTTCAAAGAAGCCGCGGCTGTTGCCGGAGCACTGGTTCACCGCGACGATCTCAACCGGTTCGAAAGAGGTCTTGATATCCTGAAGTGACAGGCTCAGAGCCGACGTCACTTTGCCCTTTACCTCGATGCGAAATGTGTCGGGATCGATGCGCAGCGGAATATCCGCAAGATGGTAGCGGACGAAGAAAGCATCGTTCGGCGTGATGACGCCCTCGCTGAACACCGGGAATGGCGTCTCGAGTTGCGGCGGACGCGTCGTCATCTGGATGAGCGGTCGCTTCTGCGGGTATTTTACAAGCGCTCGTTCGCCATTGCCGAAGGGCAGCTCGATCGTGTCCGCTGCCAACGCTCCGACGGCGCCGGAAAAACCAGCACTACCGAGGGCGGCGGCACCGACGGTGTGCTTGAGCAGTTCCCGTCTATTGAGCACGAGCATTCCCTCTCTTGCCTATGGATTAGGCGGACTCCCTTTGCGCTGCCCAAGCTTACGGCATTCAGAACTGGGGTCCAGTCCTCATGCTCTGGCCTGAGGCTTGCAAATCGCTGCTGTCCTCTTCGCCGACAGGAATTGCCCATGTCCGCTCGCCTCCCTTCCGCTCATCTCGTGTCCGCTCGTTCGACCGATCGCCGCCAATTCATGCTCCGCGCTTGCGGCTCCGCGCTGGCCCTCGCCGCCGGGCTTACGCCCCGCCGCGCCTTCGCCAAGGATCTCACGATCGGCTTCATCTATGTCGGGCCGAAGGACGATTACGGTTACAACCAAGCTCACGCCGAAGGCGCCGCGGCCCTCAAGGGAATGTCCGCGATCAAACTCATCGAAGAGGAAAAAGTCCCCGAGACGCTGGACGTGCAAAAGACCATGGAAAGCATGATCGAGCTCGATGGCGCGACGCTGCTTTTCCCGACCAGCTTCGGCTATTTCGATCCGCACGTCGTCAAGATGGCGCAGAAATATAAGGACATTCCGTTCCGCCATTGCGGCGGGCTCTGGGATGAAGCGAAGCATCCGAAGAATGCCGGCTCGTATTTCGGCTATATCGGCATGTGCCAATACTTGAACGGCATCGCCGCCGCGCATGTCTCGAAATCGAAGAAGCTCGGCTTCGTCGCGGCGAAGCCGATTCCGCAGGTTCTCATGAACATTAACTCCTTTGAGCTCGGCGCAAAATCCGTCGACCCTGATATCGTCACGCAGGTGATCTTCACCGGCGACTGGTCGATGCCGGTGAAGGAGGCGGAGGCAACGAACAGTCTGGTCGATAGCGGTGTCGACGTCGTGACCTGCCACGTCGATGGTCCGAAAGTTGTCGTCGAGACCGCCGAGCGGCGCGGCATCTATGTCTGCGGGTATCACGCCAATCAGGCGAAGCTCGCCCCGAAAGGGTATCTGACGGGCGCCGAATGGAACTGGGCGACCGTGTACAAGATGTTCGCGGAGAAAGCGCTGAAAGGGGAACCACTGCCGAATTTCGTACGCGGCGGATTGGCCGAGAATTTCGTGAAAATGTCGCCCTTCGGTCCCGCCGTGCCGGATGCTGCGCGTAAGCAGCTCGATGCTGTGAAAGCGGACATGATGAAGGGCGGTTATGCCGTCATCAAAGGGCCGCTCAAGGACAACAAGGGCAATACGGTCGCGAGCGCGGGACAGCAATATCAGGAGACCGCGATCGAACTCGAAAAGATGAATTACCTCGTCGAGGGAGTGATCGGCGCGCTCGCGTGACGCGGTGACAAGCGTCTCCCTTCCACGTGAACTGACCGGGGCCTTGCGCGCCGCCGAAAGCGGGCGCGACCATACCTATTGGCTGCGCAAGCGGCTTGAGAGCGCGGTCATCCCGATGTTCGCGCTTGTCGCCGCCGCGGCGGCATTCTCGTTATTCCTGATCTGTCTCGGAAAGTCGCCCGGCGATTTCTTTTCACTGGTCTGGCGCGGCGCATTCGGCAGTTCGTTCTCATTGCAGAACACGTTGCAGCGCGCCTCGCCTCTGTTTCTCACCGCATTGTGCGTTGCCTTGCCGGCGCAGCTTGGTCTCGTCGTGATCGGCGGGGAAGGCGCTGTCGTGCTCGGTGGCCTTGCAGCGGCGGCCGTCGCGCCGCTCGTCTCCGCTCTGCCGCCTTTCGGCGTCGCTCTCGTCATGGCCATCGCCGGCTGCGCGGTCGGTGGGCTGTGGATCGGGCTGATCGGCCTCATGCGCGCCCGCCGCGGCCTCAATGAAACGATCGTCGGTCTGCTCATGGCTTACGTCGCGATCGCGATCTTCAATCATCTCGTGGAAGGTCCGCTGCGCGATCCGGCGAGTTTGAACAAACCGTCGACGCGCGACATCGGCGAGGTCAACATGCTGGGTCACCTGCCCGGCACCGATGTACATCCGGGGCTGCTCATCGGCATTCTCGCCTGCATCTTCTTCTACATCCTGATCTATCGCACCTCCTTCGGCTTCGCTTGCCGCGTCACCGGCGACAATCTGCGCGCCGCGCAATTGCAGGGATTGCCCGTCGCCTGGCTGATCGTCATTGCCTGCGCGCTCGGCGGCGCTTGCGCCGGTCTTGCAGGAATGATCGAAGTCGCCGCCGTGCACGGCAAGGCGAATGCATCGCTAGCCGCGGGTTATGGTTATGCGGGAATTCTGATCGCGTTTCTGGCGCGCCAGAACCCGCTCGGCATTCTCCCGATGGCGCTGCTGCTCGGCGGCATCAATGCGGCCGGCGGCATCGTGCAGCGCCGTATGGGACTGCCTGATGCGACCGTTCTCGTCCTGCAGGGCATGATCTTCATCGCGATTCTTGCAAGCGAGACGCTTTACGGCCGCATCGCCTGGTTCCAGCCGCGGAAGAGCGCCTGAGTGGCGAGCGGCGCGCTCTCGACCCTCGCCATCGCGACGCTCGCCGGGGCGTTGCGCGTGTCCACCCCTTTCCTCTTTGTCAGTCTCGGCGAGTGCCTGACGGAGAAATCCGGCCGCATCAATCTCGGCAACGAAGGCGTGCTCGTGCTCGGCGCCATGACCGCCTACGCCGCCTCGTACCACACGGGCAGCCCATGGCTCGGCGTGCTCGTCGCCGCGATTTGCGGCGCCTTGCTCGGCGCCCTGCATGCGGGTCTTTGCAGTCTCACGCGCATCAATGATATCGCGATGGGTATCGCGATCATGCTCGCCGGCACCGGCATCGCGTTCTTCTTCGGCAAGCCGTATGTGCAGCCCTCCGCGCCGCTTCTGCCGACATTGCCGCTCGGCTTCTGGTCGGACTCGCCGCAGATACGCAGCGCACTCGATGTCAGCCCGCTGTTCTTTATTGGTGTGCTCGTCGGAATCTTCATGACTTGGGCGTTCCAAAACACGCGCGCAGGCATGGTCGTGCGCATTGTAGGCGACAGCGCCGACGCCGCACGCGCGATGGGATTGCGGATCAACCTCGTGCGTCTCGCGGCGACGGCCGCGGGCAGCGCGCTTGCCGGGGTTGGGGGCGCCTTCCTGTCGCTTGTCTATCCCGGCAGCTGGAATGAAGGACTGTCCTCAGGGCAGGGGCTCATCGCCGTTGCACTCGTTGTCTTTGCTCGCTGGGAGCCGCTTGCTTGTATCGGCGCGGCGCTGCTGTTCGGCGCGGCGGGCGCGCTCGGGCCCTCGTTGCAGACGGTCGGCGTCAGCCAAGGCTATTACCTATTCAACGCTGCGCCGTATGTGCTGACGCTCGTGCTCATGTTCATCGCTGTCGCACCGGGACGGCGGATGCGCGGCGCGCCGGGCGAACTCTCGATCGTGCGATGAGGGAAGAATGGTATGGGTCGACTTGAGAAGCTAAGGCACGACGACAGCGCAACTACCTCGGCCGCGACTGAACTTTCCGATCACCATTATGTCTGCGCCGATCCCTATGGCTGGCCGTTCGACGGCGATCTGTGGTCGCAGAACACCGCGCTCATCATCATTGACATGCAGACGGATTTTTGTGGGCCCGGCGGTTATGTCGACACGATGGGCTACGATCTGTCGCTGACGCGCGCGCCAATCGAGCCGATCCGCCGTGTGCTTTCGGCGATGCGCAAGGCCGGCTATCACATCATCCACACGCGCGAGGGACATCGGCCCGATTTAAGCGATCTTCCCGACAACAAGCGCTGGCGCTCGCGCCAGATCGGCGCGGGCATCGGTGATCCTGGTCCATGCGGCCGCATTCTCGTACGCGGCGAACCCGGCTGGGAGATCATTCCGGAACTTGCGCCGGCCCCGGGCGAGATTGTCATCGACAAGCCCGGCAAGGGCTCGTTTTGCGCGACCGATCTCGAGCTGATCCTGCGCACGCGCGGCATCCGCAACCTCGTGCTGACCGGCATCACGACCGACGTTTGCGTGCATACGACGATGCGCGAGGCAAACGATCGCGGCTTCGAATGTCTGCTCGTTGAGGATTGCTGCGGCGCGACCGATCGCGGCAACCACGATGCCGCGATCAAGATGGTGAAGATGCAGGGCGGTGTTTTCGGCGCGGTTGCGGACAGCAGCGCCCTCCTTGCGGCGCTCTGAAATGCGCGCGATCGGCATCGAGGCGGCGGGAGTGACGAAGCGCTTCGGCGCGTTCACCGCGCTCGAGGATGTCTCGCTGAAAGTGCAGCCGGGCACGATCCACGCGCTGCTTGGCGAAAACGGCGCTGGCAAATCGACCTTTGTCAAATGCCTGCTCGGTTATTACCGCGCCGATGCCGGCGATTTCCTGATCGAGGGCAAGGAAGAGAGGATCGCGCAGCCGCAGGATGCCGATCGCCTGGGTCTCGGCATGGTCTACCAGCATTTCACGCTCGTCCCGTCAATGACGGCGGCTGAGAACCTCGTCATGGCCCGCGCCGACGTGCCGCTCGTCATTGATTGGAAGTCGGAGCGCAAGCGCCTCGACGAATTCATGTCGCGCATGCCGTTCCGGATTCCGCTGGATATTCCGCTCGGCACGCTCGCGGCGGGCGAGCGGCAGAAGGCGGAGATCTTGAAGCAGCTTTATCTGGCCCGCCGGCTGCTGGTGCTCGACGAGCCGACTTCGACGCTCACGCCGCCGGAAGCGGAGGACGTGCTGAACCTCATGCGCAGCCTCGCCGATGCGCGAGAGCTGACAATTATCATCATCACGCATAAACTCAAGGAGGTGATGGCCTTCGCCGATGACGTGACCGTGCTTCGCCGCGGCAAGATGGCTGGCGGCGGCAAGGTCGCCGAGCTCACCCCGGCCGACATGACGACGATGATGATCGGCGAAGCGCACACGCCGGTGACGCTCGCGCGCACGCGGAATCCGGAGGCGAGCGCACGACTGAATATCCGCGAACTTCGCTCAGCCGGTGATCACGGACGTCCGGGATTAGACGTCAATGCACTCAGTGTCCGGCCGCACGAGATCGTCGGCGTCGCCGGAGTTTCGGGCAACGGCCAGCGTGAGCTCGTCGAAGTGCTCGGCGGCCAGCGTCCGCCTGCTGCGGGCGAGATCAGGGTCTCCGATCAAGGCTATCATGCCCGCCGCGATGAAATGCACGCGCTAGGCGTGCGGCTTCTGCCGGAAGAGCCGCTGCGCAATGGCTGCGCGCCTGGCATGAGTGTTATCTCGAATCTGAACCTGCGCACATTCGACCGTACCGATTCCGGCGCGCGGCGGTTTTGGCTCGATCGCCGTCGCATGACTGAGCGCGGCCGCACGATGATCGAGATGTTCGGCATCCGCACGCCGTCGCCCGATGCGCCGATCGGCGCACTGTCGGGCGGGAACGTGCAGCGCGCGGTGCTGGCGCGCGAGCTCGACGGCGATGTCGAAGTGCTTATCGTCGCCAATCCCTGTTTCGGCCTCGACGTGAAGGCCGTTGCCGAAATCCGCGCCCGCATCGTCGCCGCGCGGAATGCGGGCAGCGCCGTACTTCTGATTTCGGAAGACCTCGACGAAATCCTCGAATTGTCGGACCGGATCGTCGTGATGTGCGAGGGCAAGATCGTCTACGAGACGCCTGGGGCCGGCGCGGATGCGCATGAGATCGGCCGCCACATGGCGGGGCATGCGTGATGCCGGCGACGCGAATTAGGATAGACGCGGAGCCGGCGTCGATCGATGTCGACACTGCGCGGGCAGCGTTGATCATCATCGATATGCAGCGCGATTTTCTCGAACCTGGCGGCTTTGGCGAGGCACTCGGCAACGATGTGTCGCGACTCGCCGCCGCGGTCGCGCCGTGCCGCAAAGTGCTCGCCGCGGCGCGGCATGCCGGGATGCTGATCATCCACACGCGGGAAGGCCATCGCCCGGATTTGTCGGACGCGCCGCGCGCCAAGATCGAGCGCGGCGCGCCGTCGATGTGCATCGGCGCGCCGGGTCCGATGGGCCGCATCTTGGTGCGCGGCGAACCGGGTCATGATATCATTCCCGAGCTTTATCCCGCGCCGGGAGAGCCGGTGATCGACAAACCGGGCAAAGGCGCCTTCTATCAGACCGACCTTTCGCTCCTACTACGGAACAACGCGATTGATACGCTTGTCGTTTGCGGTGTCACGACGGAAGTGTGCGTAAATACTACCGTGCGCGAGGCGAACGACCGTGGCTATCGCTGCATCGTGCTCGGGGATTGCTGCGCGTCATACTTCCCCCACTTCCATGACGCAGGCCTTGCCATGATCAAGGCGCAGGGCGGCATTTTCGGCTGGGTCTCCACGTCCGAAGACTTTCTCGTTGCGCTTTCGGCAAGCAAGCGTACAGAAGCGGTCGCATGACGATCGACATCGAACCGGTGGCGCTGCCCGAGCTTCTGGACTTGCATCGCTCCGGCGAGGTGACTCCACGCCAGACAATCGCCCGCACATATGAGCGCATTCGCGCCTACAATGATCCGGCGCTGTTCATCACGCTGCGCGACGAAGAAGATGCGCTTGCCGAGGCCGCTTCGCTGGAACGCAGCGCGCGCGATCTCCCGCTTTACGGCATCCCGATCGCAATCAAGGACAATATCGACGTCGCAGGTCTGCCGACGACGGCCGCGTGCCCGGCTTTCGCTTACAATCCGAAGCAAGAGGCAACGGTCGTCGCGCGGCTGCGGGCGGCAGGCGCGATCGTCATTGGCAAGACCAATCTCGACCAGTTCGCGACCGGGCTTGTTGGCATTCGGTCGCCGTACGGCGTTCCGCGCAACGCGCTGCGCGGTGATCTCATCCCGGGCGGTTCGAGTTCGGGCTCTGCCGTCGCGGTTGCTGCCGGCATCGTACCGATTTCGCTTGGCACGGACACGGCAGGCTCGGGCCGCGTGCCTGCCATGCTTAACAACATTGTCGGCCTGAAGCCGTCCCTTGGGCTTGTCCCGAATACAGGCGTGGTGCCGGCGTGCCGCACGCTTGACTGCGTGTCGATCTTTGCGCTGACCGTCGCCGATGCGTGGAGCGTCCTGCGCGTTGTTGCCGGCGTTGACACCGGCGATCCGTTCTCGCGCAGAATTCCGATCAAATCGCCTGACGCTTCTTTGAAAGGCGTACGCCTCGGTGTGCTCGCGTCGGAAGACCGCGACTTTTTCGGCGATGCGGGAGCGGCGCAGGCCTATGACATCGCGCTCGCCCGTGCGCGCGACCTCGGCGCCGTTCTGATCGAGGTTGATTTCGCGCCCTTCGGCGAAACGGCACGTTTGCTGTACGAGGGCCCCTGGGTCGCGGAGCGCTGGAGCGTCATTGAGGAACTTGCACGTCGCGATCCGGATGCCATCCATCCGATCACACGGGCCATCATCGAGCCCGGCGCATCGCGCAGCGCAGCCGAGACTTTCCGCGCGTTCTATCGACTGGCCGAATTGCGGGCGCAGGTGCAGCCGCTTTGGAGCGACTTCGACGCGCTGCTGCTGCCGACCGCGCCTTGCCTCTACACGCTCGCCGAAGTCGAAGCAGATAATGTGCGGCTGAATTCCCGCCTCGGCACCTACACCAACTTCGTCAATCTGCTCGATCTCTGCGGGCTCGCGGTTCCGACGCTGATCACGGCCGAACGAAAACCTTATGGCGTGACCTTCCTCGCGCCATCAGGACGCGACGGATTTCTCGCAGGTTTGGCGCACACCTACGAAGCGGCGTCGCGTCTGCCGCCTGGTGCGGGGCGAACAGCTCCCGCGCGCCGCTCGACACTTCCGCCGGCGCCTCGGGATTCGGACACGATCGCAGTCGCGCTGTTCGGCGCGCATATGCGCGGTCTTCCACTCAATCGCGATGTTGTTGCGCTTGGCGGAAAATTTGTGCGGAGGGTGGACACGGCTGCGACCTACCGCTGCTTCCTTTTGCCCGGCGCGATTCCGCGTCCAGGTGTGCTTCGCGTCGACAAAGGCGGCGCGAGCATCGAAGCGGAAATCTGGGCGATGCCGCCGGATGGATTCGGCCGCTTCGTCGCAAGCATTCCGCCGCCGCTCGGTTTCGGCACGATCGTTCTGTCGGATGGCAGCGAAGTGAAGGGCTTTCTTGTCGAGGCTGCCGCGACCGCAGGGGCGCGCGACATCACCCATTTCGGCGGCTGGCGCGCGTTCCTCGCCCAAAGCGCCGCCGCGTGACTATTCCGCGGGCTTGTCGATGATGCTGACATGCGCGGCGACAATGTGCCAGCCATCGTCGAAACGCACCCACGCCTGCGATTGCCGGCCGACCTTGCCCGGCGCGCTGTCGCGGTAGAACAGCGTGTTTGCGGTGGCAAAATCGTGGCCGTAAGTGGTGACGATAGTACGATCGAGTTCGCGCATCAGTCCCTTCGGCGAGCGGCCTCGCCGGAAAGCGCGAATCTCGTGCATGCCGTAAAGGTTCTCCGCAATCCCGTAGCGCAAGGTGCGCCGGTCGTCGCGAAACAGCGCTTCCAGAGTCGCAACATCGTTGGTGACGAGCGCCGTCTCGTAAAGCGCGAAAGCCGCCTCGACTTCCTTCTTCACCTCTGGAATGTCGACGTCCATGTGTTGCTCCTCGACCGCTTGGCTTCATGAAATCACGAGCCGGGCTGAGGTGCCAAGTGCCAAACATACATTCCTGTGAATGTCCTCGACGGATGATTGAATGCAGCACGCAGCGTCAACCAGACGCAACAGGGAAAGTCTGGATCAAAGCGAGGCGACGCGCGCCTGTGCGATTCCAGATTGTTCCAGCGCGCGCGCGACACGCAAGGCATGCGCTTCCTTCCACGGAGCTGCGATAACCTGCACGCCGAGTGGCAAGCCGCCGTCGACCCAAACCGGAACCGCAACCACCGGCAGACCAACAAACGAGATCGGCTGCGTGAAAATGCCAATGTTTGGGCGCACCGGCATTGTCACGCCGTCGAGCACGAAGGTGGTCTGCCCGATCTTTGGTGCGCGGCACGGCGTGGCGGGTGCGAGGATGACATCAACCTCGTTGAACAATTGCAGTAGACGCTCCCGGTACCATCGGCGAAACCGCTGGGCTTTGATGACCCAGCTCGCCGGAATGGCACTGCCGGCAATCAGCCGGTCGCGAACGGCGGGATCGAAATCGGCCGCGCGCTGACGCAGGCGATCGAGATGCAATGCCGCCCCTTCCGCGGCTGTGATAACGTAAGCCGCGGCACGCGCGCGACCCCCTTCCGGCAATTCGACCGTGCGTGTAACGCCGAGCGCGCGCGTGACTTTCGACACAGCAGCGAAGCAATCGCGCTCGCCATATTGCGCGAAATAACCGCCGGCGCTGGAAATGCGTAGATCAGACGTGCCGCGTTCGATGTCCGGCAGCGCCGGCTCCATCGCACGCGTCGTTGCGACAGGATCGTCGGGATCGCCGCCCTGCATGGCATCATAGGCAGCAGCGAGATCGGCGACCGACCGAGCGAACGGCCCGAGATGATCCAGACTGCTGACGAAGGGAAAACTGCCGGCGCGCGACAGCCGGCCGTAAGTGGGCTTCAGTCCGAAGCAACCACAGAAAGCGGACGGGACGCGGATCGACCCGTTCGTGTCGGAGCCGAGAGCCAGCGGCACCAGCCCCGCCGCGACCGCCGCGCCCGATCCGCCGGACGATCCGCCCGTCATGTGATCGAGTGCATGCGGATTGCGCGAGGGACCGTCGTGCACATTCTCGCCCGTGAAGTCGTAGGCGTATTCCCCCATGTTCAGCGCGCCAACGAGGATCGCGCCTGCCGCTTCAAGCCGGCGGACGAGGGCGCCGTCGCGCCTGGCGGGCGGCAGATCGCGGTTGATCTTCGAGCCGGCACGCGTCGGCAGACCGGCAATATCGATGAGGTTCTTGACTGCGAAGGGCGCGCCGGCAAGCGGCCCGAGCGCGTCACCGCGCGCACGGCGTGCGTCGAGCGCATCGGCGGTTTGGCGGGCACGGTCCGCAACGACATCGGTGAACGCGTTGACCTTAGGATTGAGTGCTGCGATGCGCGCGAGCGTCGCGTCGACAACGGCGCGAGCATTGACTGCGCCGGACGCAACTTTGGCTGCGATCTCCGCCGCGCTTGTCGAACCGTCGATCATGCGGAAAAGACCGGCGCGGCATCGAGTTCATCCTCGAGCGGGAATTCCATGACGAGTGCCGCGGCCTTGGCGATCGCCTCGAAATGCGCGTCGATGCTCGCGCGCCATTCCGCGTCGACCGGCAGTCGGGCGGAGGCGATGGCCGCATCGACCTGCAGCTTCAGAGAGACAGAATCGGCTACCGGAGCGGAAGCTCGTTTTTCCGAGTTCATTGAGCTTACATCATACCGGCGGATGCGGAATTGCGGCGATAAGCTCGCGCGTATATTCGTCCTGCGGCGCTTCGAGCACTTGCTCGGCTGAGCCTTCTTCGACGATGCGACCGTTCTTCATCACGATGACGTAATCGCACAAGAGACGCACGACGTGCAGATCGTGACTGACAAAGAGATAGCTCATCCCAAGCCGTGCCTTCAGTTCATCGAGCAAATTGAGCACGATCGCCTGCACCGATACGTCAAGCGCGGCGGTCGGCTCGTCCAAGATAACAAGCTCGGGATGAAGCGCAATCGCTCGTGCTATCCCGACGCGCGCTTTCTGACCGCCGGAGAGCTGATGCGGGAAGCGATCGAGCAAGTGGCGCGGCAGGCCGACAAGTTGCGCCAGCTCCTCGCAACGCGCGCGCAGCGCATCGCCGCCCCTGACATCGCCGAGCCGCAGGATCGGGTCGGTGATGGCGCGCATAGCCGTGAAGCGCGGGTTGAGACTGTCGGTGGGATCCTGGAACACCATCTGGATGCGCTTGCGTGCGGGCAATTTCGCGAAGGCGCGGGCGGGGATGGCGCCGATATCCTCGCCATCGAGAATGATCGAACCCGAGGTTGGATCGAGGAGGCGCATCGCCATCATCGACGTCGTCGATTTGCCGCAGCCGGACTCGCCGACAAGTCCGACGCTCTGCCCGCGCATGATCTCGAAGCTGATGCCATCGACAGCGCGGAATGGCTGTTCGGTGGTGGCCGGCGCTTTGCGCCCGAAGAACTGCGCCATCGTTTTGGTGATACCCTGGCGCGGATATTCTTTGACGAGATTGTCGATTTTCAGAAGCGGCCTGCCGTCGCTCTGCACGCTCGCTGCCGCCGGCGCGGGCCGCCCCTCCTCAAGCAGGTCGCGGAGGGTCGCGCCGGGACGCGGAGTGGCGCGCATCAGCTTGCGCGTATAGGAATGCGCGGGCGTTTTGAAGATCGTTGCGGACGGGGCGGTTTCCACCACCTCTCCCTTCTGCATGACCACAACGCGGTCGCAATAGGCGGCGGCGAGGCCAAGATCGTGCGTGATCAGGACCGTCGACATGCCGCGTTGATGCGTCAACTCGAGCACAAGCTCCATCACTGCCTTTTGCGTTGTGACATCGAGGCCGGTCGTCGGCTCGTCCGCGATGAGCAGCTGCGGCTTACAGGCAAGCGCGATGGCGATCACGATGCGCTGGCACATGCCGCCGGAAAGCTCGAAAGGATAGGCGTGGTAGCGCTCCTCCGGCCGGGCGATCCGCACCTGCCTCAAAATATCGATCGCCTTTTCTCTGACGTTGGCGCGCACCGCCTGCACGTGGCGTAAGAGCACGTCCTCGATCTGATGCCCGACCTTGCGGATCGGATTGAGCGCGGCGCGCGGGTTCTGAAAAATCATCGACATTTCGCGACCGCGCATGTCGGCCATGTCGTGGTCGCTCGCGGTGCGCAGGTCGATGCCCGAGAAGGTGACGCTGCCGTCGGCGATGCGCCCGGCGCGATCGAGAATGCGCATTACCGCGAAAGACGTGACCGATTTGCCCGAGCCGGATTCGCCGACAATGCCGAGCGTCTCGCCCTTGTTGACGCTGATGTCGATGTTGCGCACCGCTGTCACCGTGCCGCGGCGCGTGGCAAATTCGACCGTGAGATCGCGGATATCGAGCAGCGGCTTGTGAACGGTATCGAGCATCACGTGCGCCGTTGCGGATCGACGATGTCGCGCAATCCGTCGCCAAGCAGATTGAAGCAGAAGACGGCAAGCATCAGCGCGAGACCGGGAAAGAGCGCGATCCACCATTCGCCAGAGACGATGAAGGCGGCGCCTTCCGCGACCATGATCCCCCATTCCGGCGTCGGCGGCCGCACGCCGAGGCCGATGAAGGAAAGGCCGGCGGCGTTGAGGATCGCGTAGCCCATCGTCAGCGACATCTGCACCATCATGATCGGCAGGATGTTCGGCAGGATTTGCGTGAGCAGGATGCGGATTTCGCCGTTGCCGCTGAGCCGCGCCGCCTGCACGAAACCGGCATTCCGCCGAACGTTCGCTTCGGCGCGCGCGATGCGCACGTAGAGCGGATAATTGATGATGGCGGTGGCGATAATGATATTCGTCACCGTGTTGCCGAGCGCGGCCACGATGCCCATGGCAAGCACGAAAAGCGGGAACGCCATGATCGTGTCGGAGAGCCGCCCGACGATGCGATCGGTCCAGCCGCCGAAATAACCCGCCGCGATGCCGGAAATTCCGCCGAGCACGAACACGAGCGCGACGGAGAAGATCGCGACGGCCATATCGAGCCGCGTTGCGACGATGACACGACTCAAGAGATCGCGGCCGAGCTGGTCCGTACCCATGAGATGATGCAGCGACGGCGGCTTCAATGCGACCGCGGTGTTCGTCGCCAAGGGATCGTAGGGAACGAGAAAGGGACCAAACAGAGCGCAGATCAGGAGCAGAATGAACAGCGTGAAGGAGAAGCCGGTGATCGGATTTCCCGTCACGACATGGCGCGCATGTCGCAATGTCGCGGACAGGCCGGTCGCCGGCGGAACGGCGGCCTCGACTGCCGGCGTGTCTAGCGCCGTCATGCCTCAAGCCTCACGCGCGGATCGATCACGCCGTAGAGCAGATCGATCATGAGGTTGAGCGCGACGTAGAGGATCGCCATCGCAAGGACGAAGCCCTGCACCGGCGCGTAGTCCGACGCAATCAGCGCTTCGACGGCGTAAGAGCCGATGCCCGGCCAGGCGAAGACTTTTTCCACGAGTACGTTGGCGCCAAGCAGGAACGAGAACACCATGCCAAGGGTGGTAACGACCGGCAGCATCGCGTTGCGGAAGCCATAGGTGAGGATCACCGTCTTCGAGGTGAGCCCGCTCGCGCGCGCGGTGCGCACGATATCCGAACCCATGACCGCGAGCATGGAGCCGCGCGTGATTCGCGCCAGCGGCGCCAGCGAAAAGATCGCCAGCGTCGCGGCGGGAAGAATCAGCTGCGCGAACGCGGCGCGGAATGTTTCAAAGTCACGCGCGATCAGCGAATCGATGAGGTAGAAGCCGGTCACCTGCGGTGGCGCGGTGTAGAACACATCGAGCCGGCCAAGCGGCGCCGGCGACCAGCCGAGTTGGAAGTAAAAGATGTAGACGAGAAGCAGCCCGGTGAAGAAAACCGGCAGGGAAACGCCCGTCGTTACGATCACGCGGCAGAGGTGGTCGATCCACGATCCTTCGTGGACCGCAGCAAGAATGCCCAGCGGTACGGCGGTCGAGAGCGCGATGAGAAGGCCGAGCAGGGTCAATTCGCCGGAGGCAGGCAGCCGATTGGCGATCTCTGTGACGACCGGCTGACCCGTCGTCAGCGAGTTGCCGAGATTGCCATGGACGAGATCGACGGCATAGCGCGCAAACTGTTCTGGCAGGCCTTTATCGAGACCGAGCTGCTTGCGCACTTCGGCGATTGCCTCCGGCGTCGCGGCCGGGCCCGCGAAATAAGAAGCGGTGTCGCCCGGCAGAACGCGCGTCAGCAGGAAACTGACGACGATGACGCCGAGGAGACTTGGGATCGCCGTCGCAAGACGCTTGAGGACAATGGAGCGCATGGAGCAAATTCCCCTGCGATTGCGCCGCTAGGCCTTGACGAGCGCGCGGTAATCCAGCCTGCGATGGAACCAGTATTCGTAGCCCGACACGTTCTTCTGCATCGCGACATTCGAATATGGCTGAAAAAGCGGGATGCGCGGGACGTCTGTGAATGCGAGGTCGACAAATCCCTTCACGTCCTTGTCGTACGTTGGGGTGTCGCCGGTTGCCGCGGCGTTGCGCGCGCCTTCGACCAGTTCGTCCATCTTCGGGTTCTTGTAACTCATCGTGTTGAAGACGGAATTGCTGCCGTGATAGCACCAGAAGAAGAAATATTCGGGATAATCGAGCCAGCCGGAAAAGACGTTGGTGTAGAGCGGCATCTCTTTTTTGTTGAGTTCAGTGCGCCAGTTCGATCCGGGTATCTTGTTGATCGTCGTGCGGATGCCGATCTCGGCGAGACTCTCCTGGACCAAGATACAGAGCGGCTCGTTGACGACGGCGAAGCCGAGATCGAAGGAGAGCGGCACTTCGAAGCCGTTGGCGTAGCCGGCCTCCTGCATAAGCTGTTTCGCTTTGGCCACATCTGTAACGAATGATGTCGGCTGCGGCCATTTCACTTCCGTCGGTGCGCCTTCGGGCTTCCCGAACATCGGGTTGGCAAGCCCGTAAAGCACGGCGTCCATGATCTTCTGATAGGGGATGGCGTAAGCCACGGCCTGGCGCACCTTCGGATTGTCGAAAGGCGGCTTCGTCACGTTCATCCCGAGATATTGGACGCCATTGGAGTAAGGCGTCGAGACGATCGAGAGCTTTCCGTTCGACCTCAGCTCGGCGAAATCCTTGTTGGGCAGATCGTATGAAATATCGGCATCGCCGCGCTCGAGCAACGCGCGCCTGTTGCCGGAAGACGGCACCATGCGCCAGATGATGCGCTTCACCTTCGGCATCGGACCGCAGGTCCATTTGTCATTGCGCTCGAAGATGAGTTCCGTTCCCGGCGTCCATTTCGCCACGCGATAGGCGCCACTGCCGGCGGTGTTCTGCTTGGTATATTCGAGGCCCCAGGGATCGTTGGCGGTGGCGTTCTTTTTCACCAACTCGGAATTCACGACGCACGGCACGATCACGGCGAGATCCGGAATCGTGAGGCGATCCTTGCGGATAAAATCGACGCGAATCGTGCGGTCGTCGACAGTGACGAATTGTTCGGGCTTCTCCAGCGACCCCGCCTTCATCTGGAAGGTTGGGAAGCCGCCGACCGTGACGGCGCGATCAAGCGACCATTTCACATCCTTGGCGGTGACCGGCGTTCCATCCTGGAAGGTCGCGTCCTTGCGCAGTTTGAACGTCACTGACATGTCGCCGGTCGACATGTCTTCGGCGAGCTCGGGCTTGAACTTGTCGCGGTCGTAATATTTGACGCCGTTTTCCAGCGTCTTCATCTCATGCGAGATCAGCCGGTCGTAGCAATTCCACGAGGCCTCGTAGCCGGGCACGTTGGTGCCGACGCCATGAATATCGAGATTGTTCGGCCCGCTTTCGGAAACGATGAGCAGCGTCTCCTGGCGCGATTGCGCGCGAGCGGGCGACCAGACGGCCGGGGCGGCAATTGCGCCCGCGGCGGCAGCGCCGGTCGACTTGATGAATGTACGGCGATCCATGAGTCCCTCCGGCGCGACACATTCAAGTCGCATGCCAACTGCGCTTTAGGGCACTGACTCTATGATGGGCGCGACAGGGATCGAACCCGCGACCCTACACGCAGAGCTCGCGCCGGGAACCGACGAGTCAGGAGTCTGGAATTGATGGGCAACGTACGCGTTTATCGTTCGGCCGTTGGATCGAAGGAAGGTATCAACTTTGATGAGGTCGAGCGGCTGCTGATCGCGCGTGCGCTGGCTGCTCTTGGGATCGAGAAGCGAACGAGCGTCGAAATCACCCGGCCGGGAGGTAAAGGCGCCGTCGTGTCGCGCCCGGGCCGTTAGCCTACCTTGATCCGGTCGATGACGGCGGAGAGCCGTGCGCTCTTAGCCCCGTCGGTGACCTGCACGACACTGGCCTTGAGGTCGGCCAGCATGCTGTCGACCTTCCATGCCGCCGGGCCTTCGTCCATCACGGCGTCGGCCAGCTCTTCGGCTTTGTCGGGGTCGCCGAAGTCGAAAGCCGCTGCGAGCAGCGTCTGACGCAGCCAATCGTCGGCCACGTTCAGCCGTCTGGCGCGTTCGCAGGCGGCGATCGTTAACCGCAAGGACGTCTGTGCGCGTTCCTCGTCGCCTGCCCGCGCGCGACTTCGATATAGGCGGGGCAGGTTGCTACAGCAATAATAGGCATTGAGATCGAGCTCCATGCCGCGTTCGTAACAATCGATCGCCTTGGCGAGGGCTTGGCGCCTTTCCGCGTCGGACGCGGCCGCACGGGCAAGACGTTTGTAGCGACCGCCCATCAAGCCAAGGCGTTCGGGTGTCGGCCCCGCAATCCCGATCAGCGTTTCAAGCTCGGCGATGGCGCGGAGATCATTGCCGGACTGCGCGGCCGCGAGCGCGCGAATTTCCTGGACTTCGGGCTCGTCCGCGAACCTCTTCGGAAGGCCGCTTACGAATTCGAGTACGGCGTTCCAGTCGGCCGGCGCATTGACGCTGTCACGCAGCAGCAGCAGCAATGCAAGTGCGGTCGGATAGGTCGCAGGCGGATTTCCCTCGCTGGCGACCAGCGCCCGTGCGAGCTGCATGCGCATGTTTGGCGCTGCGGCGCGAACTTCGCGCACCTTGGTCTGGAATGCCGCGAGTTCCGTGAGCTGATCTTTGGTCGTAGTCGCCTTGGCCGGGTCGACATTGGCCGGATAGCCCGGGATCGACTGGTGCATCGGCGAGAGCCCGTCGCGGAGCGACCCGATGCCTTCCTTGATGCTAGGCCGGAGGGCGGCGACGGTGTCGTTGGTGATGTTGCCCTCGGGGAGCGGATAGCGCACGGTGCGCATCTGCACGACGTCGAACAACTGCCTCGACCAGTCGGCCGCAAGCAGGACACAGCCCGTCTTCTGCGCCGCGTGGCGGATGCCGATCTCGTAATAGACGTTGCCGTTCGGGATGGTCATGTCCGCCAGCACGAGATCGGCGAAGTAGAGCCGCTCCAGCATCTGGCCGATGATCAGTGCACCGGTGTCCTGGTCGGCGCGAACCGGCTCATAGCCCAGCTCTTTGATGACGGGAACGTAGCCGCGATCCCAAAGCGCGTTGAAGTCGATTTCGGCCGGCCCGCGTCCAGGTTCGGCCTGGGTCGGCTTGCGGCCGTACGGCATGATCATGAAACAAACAGGCATTTCAGTATTCCCTCAATCCCACAGCTTTCTGGTGTCCAGCCAGTAAATCCGCGATGTGCTGCGGCGCGCTTCGTCCATGAGGTGTTGCGCTCCGCCGGGGCCGTCGCCCCCCTGACCGTTCCACAAGGAGATGAAGGCCATCCTGTCGCCGCCAAACCGCGCCGCTCTCTCCAGCATCCATTGATTGTTGCGCTCGTAAGCGTTCTCGTCAGCCGGCAGCGGGCCCAGGTCGTCGGGCGCGATATGCAGTGTCGCCCTTGATTTAACCGCAAGATAGCGCTCGTGCCAATTGCCGCCGGCGAAATCCACCGAGTTGGCAAGAAAAGTCGGCTCCTCGAACGGAATATAGATTTCAAGCCGTACGTCTCGCGCTAGACACGCTTCGGCGAACAGCAGATCGCCGCCGCAAGCGCCCCCGCAAATTGCGAGATCGCCTCGGGTGACACCAATTTGCGAAAGCGCATTTGCGATTGCAGCAGCGGCGTAGGGCTCCTTGTCCGGGGGGAACCGCGGCGGCTTTCGATGGGGCGCGTCGATCATGTGACCGCTGAAAAGTGCTACCGTGTTCAACCGCCCGATGGCTTCTACTTTGGACATCGCGTCACCTAAATGAATGGATCGGATCGTCAGACGGGATTAACTAATCACCAAACATAGCCGAAGATTGGACTGGCTGTCGAAGATCATCCAGGCACAGGGCCAAAGGCTCTTCGCATAGTGCGCGGAAAGAACGTAACCGAGGGACGAAAGACTTACTACGGAACGTGCAAAGGATCGAACTCTGGGCTGACCGCGTCGCAGCCAGACGGAATGGAATCCACGATCTCTTCAATGCCATGAAGCGCTCTGCGATCCATGCTCTCCGTCTCAGGCGGGGTCGGCTAACATCCGATCAGTCTAAGCGAGAGAAAGGAGCGAGAAATCCCGCGAGCTCGCACGCATCTGGAAACGTTCTTTCCAACACCGTTCTTGACTGAGCGAAGCCTCAGGTCAGGTGCATGCAATAGCAGACTGGAGCGGCAGCCGGCCGGAAGCGAGCCGCCTAGGTTCGGCAGCCGCGCTGCCGAGCCATAAAGGGCCAATAGCCGAGATTGCGCCGGATACCCGACTAAGTTGGTAGAAAGTTGCTACTTCCTATGGAGGTGGTCCTAGCCTCTGCTAAGCCACCGATATCATGGTGGGCGCGACAGGGATCGAACCTGTGACCCCTACGATGTCAACGTAGTGCTC
>JAXDNH010000081.1:0-36081 GCA_034669525.1 Methylobacteriaceae bacterium
GGCGCACGCGCCACGGCGCTTGTAGGCAGGTGCGGCCCAAGAAATTCTATGAGCTTCGCCCCAATCGCCCCGCGCTCAAAATCCATTAGGCGTTTGCGCTGCCCTCGTATGACTTCACGGCGATGAGAACGGTTTGAAAATATTCGATGCAACTGCTCGGCCAGTTCATGCGGCTCGGTGGTCTTTAGTTTGATACCACTTCCCCCAAGCGTATCCGCGATCGCGCCTGCCTCGAACGCTACCACCGGAACATCGAAAGCCATTGCTTCCAGGAGTGGAACGCCGAAACCCTCGTGCTCGCTGAACGAGACATATGCGTCAGCGGCTCGGAAGTGCCCGTACAAATCCTTTTCTGAAAGGTGCCCAGGAATAGAGACCTGGTCACGCAAACCCGCTCTTTCCACCGTTTTCAACAATTCGGAAGCATAGGGGTCGCCTTCCTTTATATATCCAACAAGGGTCAAGTATAAGGGATACTCAAAAGTGTCCCGATATTGGTCTAAAAAGTTAATGAGATGCAGTTGTCCCTTGTTGGCTGAAATCCGACCGACAAACAGCACCTGATATCGCGGCGCTTCGAAATAATGCATTGCGGGATTAAAGTCGGCGAAACGGATGCTGGTGAAATCGCGCAGCAAGGGGATTACGACGGGGTCGTCGTAGCCTCTTCGACGCAGTTCCTCGGCGTTGAAACCGGACACGGCGACCGCACCCGCTACGAATTTTCGCAATTCTTCCACTTGCTGCAGACCCTTAGTCGCGTACTTGCGCGTAACGGGATCCTGATCGAAGAAGCTCGGAGGCGTTACGTTGTGATAAATGAGAATTTTTCGGCAGGGTAACGCTCTCAAAAAGGGCATGATATCATGGCCCATCGAGTGATGGATCAGTAATAGATCATCAGAGCGCGGCCGAAATTCGCCAATAAGCGAGAGCCGGTCACTTAGGCGCGGATCACGATGTTCAACAAATATCTTGGCCTCGATGCCGTAGTCAGATAAGATTTCGTGGACATAGAGCAGGGAATTGGTCACGGCGTCGCCGACCGCCGAGCCGGAATGGAATTGGAAAACACGCGGAACGTTCATACCCGGCTAATTCTTCGTAGTGACACTTGCTGAGACTGGCCGCGGATGGTCTGCCTGCACCACCCAACGCATCTACTCTCGATGGGGGGCAAGTTTCCTGAAGCCTTAGTTGCGGACGCGCTTGCGCATAATGTCAGGAGAAGATGGCCGAAAGGCGGCAAGCCTATCTCTACCGCCGTTTCGATAGTTTAGCTTTGCGGTCGTTCGCGAGGTGCGTATACTTGGCGGGAATGCGGTTCATCAGTTTCCATTGCTCACCGCGACGCCGTGCGAGCTGGGATAGGAGGGCTCGAGGCGTGTTGCTGCCCCAGTATCTGCTGCCAGTTCTTGACGAAAGCTTCTACCGAGAGGCTTGCCGCACGACGTCGCAGATCGGCGACCGCATCCTCGCAGCGCGCTAAGCTTACGGCTAGGGAAATTTGCTCCTCAATTTCCTCGGCGAGGTGGAACGTGAAGCGCATTCCTAAGCTCTCACACAATTCCGCTTCGATACCGCCTGCAGGCACCACGGGAAGGCAGCCCTGGACTATGGCATTGCCGATCGCTACGCCCGAATACGGCCTCATCCGGTTCTCATCATTATTTCTCAAGTCAAAACCAGCGGCTGATATGCAGACCTTAGCGCGCCTGTACAGCTCCCTCCTCTGCCGCTCGCTCGGCATGGCCAAACAGCGTACACCCCATGTTGCGGCACGTAGCGCTAACTGGTTGAAATAGCTCAGGTCGTCCTGGTTATAGACTTCACCCATGCAAACGAGTTCCCATCCCCGCGCGTTTGCGTTGCGCTGAAAATTTTGAAAGCCACGCAAAATGGGGCCGTGCGTTCCGCCTCCCGGTCCCCCGCGGAATTGGCCGATGCTGACGATCAGGTCTTGTTTTGTTCCGGGATCGGTCAACGAGGCTGCAGCAACAGGAGGCTGCATCACAACAATGGGAAGGTGAGGCGCTCCGATGTAGTTGAGACGGGCAAGCAACTTTCGCTGCGAGATTTCCGAATTCGTGATAATCGCCTCGAAGTTTGATAGTGCCTCGACGCGGACCCTCCTCTCCTCGTCTGTAAGTCTTTCGGCGCGGATCAGCATCGGACAATGTAGAAATCGACGCTTGCCATAGCTGGCGGTCTCGGGAGGTATGAGGCATGTACTCTGAACAAAGATCTCGATGTGACGCTCGCCGAGAGAGCCCATACTGGCTGTTGCGACCTGGTCAAGCGGCAGCGAGAAATCTCGTCCGAGGCGCAACAACCTCAGCATGCTGTATGGCGTCTCCGTGCTAAAAAGTGTCGGGTGAACGGTCGACAGGGCGCTCGAGATAGCAAGAGCGGTATGAGCGTCGGCAAGGGGTTCCGTCGAGAAGACCGCATTTACAGGTTCGTCACGAAACGCAGCGAGCTGCCCCTCCCAATTGCTGAGCTGAAGTGTTTCAGCGGGTGGCAAGTCCCAGGCATCTCTCGTCCACAGCCACTTTCCCCAACGAGAGCGAAAAACTTTCAAGTTTCGCGCAGGTGCGCTCAGTACTGGGTCGGAGGAGGCTAGCGTCTCACGTGTGGCATTTCGAATGTGAACGGCGCGCGCGCCGCGCACCAAAACGACGTTTTGTCCCGTCGCATGCAAACGGCAACAGAGGTCAACATCCTCATGATAGGCAGGTTCGTACGCCAGGTCGAAGCCGCCAAGCCTTATGAAATCATCTTTCCGAACCATCAAACAAGCCGCTGATATGTGATCCACGTTGCAAACGGCTGGCAAGTCGCGTGGCGTAGCCAAATGGCTGTAGTCTCGAATCGTAACATTGCCGTCTGCGCCGAGCGACGTTCCTGCTTCTTGAAGTCGCCCATCGGGTTCCTCGAACACGGGGCCGGCTGCACCCACGTCTAAGATATCGAGCGCGTCGTACAGTTGATTAATGCAGTCGGGCTGCACGAATGCATCGTTGTTGAGTAATAATAATCGTGAGCCACGGGCGCGTTCGGCGGCAAAGTTGTTCGCTTCGCCGAACGAGCGACGCTCATCCAGGCGTCTAATCTCAACTGGTAACTCCGCGCTCGCCAGCTCGGCGAATTTAGCAACATTGCTTCCGTTATCGACGATGATGATATCGTAGGGTTGCTTTACGTTAGAACTCAAAATCGAAATGATACATGCAGTGGTGAGTTCCCAGCGGTTATAGTTGATTATAATCACGCTCAATTCGGGTTCCGCGGCGGAGCCGAGGGAAATATTTGCTGACGTCGCGCCAATGGCGGCTGGCATGTGCTCCGCCGGGATAACGATTTCGGCCTTGCCTTCTGTAACGAAAGATAGTTCTCCCATGTGTTGACCATTCGCACGGACACGAGCGCGAATAGAGGATTCGCCCTCGAATATGTGGTGTTCGATGCTCAAGCGGTATCCGAAGGAAGATGCCAAACCTTGATCGAGGCATAACAAAAAACAGCTTCGCCTTCCATCGTTCCACACCCCCCAGGGTTCAGGGGTGCTAAGCCCAAAAATGGGGTGGAAGCCTGGCGGAAATCCGCCAGCCAAATCGAAATGTGCCAATGCGCGGCCGGTTGTCTCGCAACTGACCGTCATTGACTCGAATGCAACTGCCAACAAGCGACCATCGCACGAGTCGGTAACGTCGCAAGGCCTGACGGCCATGTCGTACTCGAATTCGACAAGAAGGGCATGCAAGTTCATATCACGTTTTCTGGTTCGTTCCCCGAAAATCAGCGAGGGTGCGACGTGCGGTCCGACGGTCAGTCATAGCAATACGCTCGGATGGGGCCGGCAGGCAAGCTCGGCCCGGCAGCGTCTCACACCTTCGTACCTCCGACGCTTCCTAGGACTTTTTCCGAGAGGACCTCATCGGGTCGGATGAGCATTCGGGAAAGCTGTTACGGACGCTCGCGAAATTGCAGTGGCGCAACGACATAAGCGAGAGGAGATATACCGCTGAAAGTCGACCGCAGGCTAACAACCTACGCCGCGCAAAGAACCGCAGCGCAAACTCGGTGTTGCACCCTCCCTTCGCATTCGCAACCGCATTTGCGTTGGTTCGGTGTTGGCTCCACAATGGGAAAGGTCATTGCGGCCGCCCGTCGGAACGCGGAGGGCACTGCAATCCGAGCGGATTCCACCTAAGCGCCAACGAATCAACTTGGAGCGTCGATCCGCACCGCGTAAATGACCTGCCCATCGGTCGACGGATTCATACGATCGAAGACCATGAATCCGCTCCGAAACAAAGTCTCCGCGAGCGCGGCGATCGTTTATCAGCGGACCCCCACTTGTGCCACTCGACCATGAAACCTCCTGGCGCGTCCCATTGCCGAGGAGGGCGCAAGTGCGCTGCACCTCAATCTGGTGCGACGCGTTGGGGCAGCAAAACTTGATTTGATGCGGATAAGGCGAGCGAAACACGAGCTCCTCCTCAACCCTGTGAAGCTCGTCAAGCCAAGGATCCGTACGAAAGATGTTGGTGCGGCTTTCGCTTTGCTCAAGGGCAAACGCACGCCTGATGTGGTCTTTGCCGCAACCCGTTTTAACGGAGCGGCGGGCGCCGATTGGGGGCAGCATCAGCTCACATGGACCGGAATCATGAAAGAGCATATGCGCCTTGATCGCTACGAGCGACGCGCGTCATCGCGTTTCCGCGAGGCGCTTCGGGACTTTTGCTTGCGAGGATTGAGGCCCCCGCAAACTAGACCCCTTCAAGCGGAGGCTTTAGGTGCAATTAGGCTACTATGGCGAGCAGGTTGGCAGAACGAATTGCTGACCGTTCAGGTGCGCGATTGCTGAGCCCCGTCCTAAGGTGCATGGCAAGCAAGCGCTTCGCTCATCTGCCAATTAGTGAGTTGCCATGTGCGATAGTTTCACTCTGAATGTGCGATAACATAAACAATGTGCTCCTGTTCGATTGGGAAGGGTTGCAGGCCGTCTGTGAGCGAAATTAGTGACAACGGCCGCGCCCTCGCAACGCTCCGGCTCCTCAAAGCCGCCGTCCGGTCTTCGGTAGAGATGTGTGAAAGTGTTCGCTGGTTGTAACTGCTACGCACCTTTCTAGTATCTTCGAGAAACTGGCAGAAGGAACCCCACGGGATTCGACGCATTGCTTTGCAATAGAACTTTCCTGGTCTTCGCGTGGTGCGAACAGCAGCCAAAAAGATTCAGCGGTGCTTGACGCCGAGCCTCATCGGCCCTGCCATTTCGGCGGGCGCTTCTCGAGGAAGGCAGACATCCCCTCCTTGAAATCCTCGCTCATGTAGCATTGCGTGATGATATCGTCGCCGTGCGGCGGCTCGGCGGCGAGCCGGCGCAACGCCTCTTTTGTCGCGCTGAGCGTCAATGGCGCGTGACCCGCGACCAGCGTCGCGAGCTCACCGGCGCGCTTCATGAGGGTGACGTTGTCGGTTAGGATCTCCGCGATGAAGCCCGCCGACTTTGCTTCTTCCGCACCCATGAGACGCGCGGTGAAGATCAGATCCTTGGTCCGTGCAGGGCCGAACAGCGTGCAGAGGCGCGCGTAATTGCCCATCGACAGGCAATTGCCGAGTGTGCGCGCGATCGGGAAGCCGAAGCGCATGTCGGCGGTGGCAATGCGCAGATCGCAGCAGGCGGCGATCGCCGCGCCGCCGCCTGTGCAGGCGCCGGAAATGGCGGCGATTATCGGCTTTGGGCAGGTCTCGAGTGCACCGAGGATACGATCGATCCTCCTTTCGTAATTGAGTGCGTCCTCGGGGGTTTTGATCGAGCGAAATTCCGCAATGTCGGTACCGGCCGCGAAGGCCTTCTCGCCGGCGCCGGTGATGACCAGCGCTGCGATGTCGGGGTTGGGGGAAACGCGGACGGTGATGTCGAACAGCGCCTCGTACATTTCGAATGTCAGCGCGTTGCGCGCCTGCGGCCGGTTCAGTGTCAGATATGCGATGCGATCGCGGACATCGTAGAGAATGTCGTTTGTCACATTCTATTCCGCATCACCCGATCGCCTCCGCGACCGCCACGCCGCACGTCTCGGTGTCGGCATTGCCGCCGAGGTCGCGCGTGCGAAGCGTCCGCTCGGAGAGAACGCGCGCGACCGCATCGACGATCGCCGCCGCAGCATCGCGTTCGCCGAGATGATCGAGCATCATCGCGCCCGACCAGATTTGTCCAATCGGATTGGCGACGCCCTGGCCGGCAATGTCGGGCGCCGAGCCATGCACGGGCTCAAAAAGCGAGGGAAACACGCCTTCCGGATTGATGTTGCCGGCCGGGGCGATGCCGATCGTGCCGGTGCAGGCGGGGCCAAGATCGGAAAGGATGTCGCCGAACAGGTTCGAGGCGACGACCACATCGAACCAGTCCGGATGCAGCACGAAGTTCGCGGTCAAGATATCGATGTGATACTTGTCCCAGCGGATGCCAGGATAATTCTTGGCCATCGCTTCGACGCGCTCATCCCAGTACGGCATCGTGATCGAGATGCCGTTCGACTTGGTCGCTGAGGTCAGGTGCTTCTTCGGGCGGCTCTGGGCGAGATCGAAGGCGTATTTCAGCACGCGGTCGACGCCGTAGCGCGTCATCACTGTTTCCTGCACCACGAACTCACGATCGGTGTCCGGAAACATGCGCCCGCCGATCGACGAATATTCGCCCTCCGTGTTTTCGCGCACGACATAGAAGTCGATGTCGCCGGGCTTGCGGTCGGCCAGAGGCGATCTTACGCCTGGCATCAGCCGCACCGGGCGCAGATTGACGTACTGGTCGAAGTTGCGGCGGAAGAGGATCAGCGAGCCCCACAGCGAAACGTGATCCGGGATTTTCTCCGGCCAGCCGACCGCCCCGAAATAGATTGCGCGTTTGTCGCCGAGTAGCTCCTGCCAATCCTCCGGCATCATCCGTTCGTGCTTGGCGTAATAATCGTAGCAGGCGAAGTCATGCCACGTCTGCTTCAGCTCGAAGCCGAATTTTCTGCCTGCTGCTTCAAGGACGCGCACGCCTTCCGGCACGACCTCCTTGCCGATGCCGTCGCCGGGTATGACCGCTATGTCATAGGTTCTGGTCATGCCTTCTCTCTAGCACTCGGCGCGCAAACCATAAAGGCGCCGGATGCTCTCCGGCGCCTCGTTTAGCTTAACATTCGGCCAGTGATCAGCTCTTCGCTTCGGCGCTGATGATCGGGCCGAAAAACTGCCAGGACTGGCCGTCGAACTTCATCATCTGAAGCTGCTCGTGCACGAAGTAGTCGTTCGGTCCGGTGTTCGCCTTCACTCCTGGCAGAAACACCGGCGACACGAAATTCTTCAAATTGGCCGCCTGCTTCATGATGTTCTCGCGCGTGAGATTGTCGCCGCACTGCTTGAGAACCTGCTCCATCGTCTGCGAAACGCCGTAGCCATAAATGAGATTGCCGTTGGCGCGGTCGATGTCGGGCAGATACTTGTCCAGGAACGCGAAATAATCCTTCAGCGTCGGATCATCCTTCGTCTTGGGATCGGTCGCATCCTTGAGATATCCCGCCGAGAGGATTTCCTTGGCGTTTTCGAGCCCCGCCGGTTTCAATACCGAGCCGGTGGAGATCGACACGTTATTGAGGATGTGGAGCGGTTTCCAGCCGATCTCCGCAACTTTCTTGATCGCCTGCGCCGCGAATTTCGGCGTGGTGATATCCATGAAGAGATCGGCGCCCGACGCCTTGAGCTTCAGGATTTGCGAGTCGATCGTCGGCTCGGTCACTTCGTAAGTGGCCTCCGCGACGATCATCGACTTGGCCTTGTCGCCAAGCCCATCTTTAAGGCCTTTGTAGACGTCCTTGCCGTAATCGTCGTTCTGATAGAGAACGCCGATCTTCGCATTCGGATGGTTGGTCAGGATGTACTTCGCGTAGACGTTTCCCTCGCTCTGGTAGCTCGGCTGCCAGCCCATCGTCCATGGATTGGTCTTCGGATCCTCGCTGAACTTGGTCGCGCCGGTGGCGACGAAGAGCTGCGGCACCTTCTTGGAATTCATGTATTTCATCGTCGCGGAATTTGACGGCGTGCCGAGTGGGTTAAAGATGAAGAGCACCTCGTCGCTTTCGACAAGCTTGCGCGCCTGCTCCACGGCTTTCGGCGGGCTGTAGCCGTCGTCGTAGCTCACAAAATTGATCCTGCGGCCGTTGATGCCGCCGCGATCGTTGATCATTTTGAAATAGGCTTCTTCCGTCTGCCCGATCACGGCATAGGCCGAGGCCGGGCCGCTATAGGGCATGATGTTGCCGATCTTGATCTCGGTGTCGGTGACGCCCGGGCCGTAATTCTTCTGCGCCGCGGCGCCGGATGCGGCGAGAGCGGCAGCGACGAGAATTCCGGCGGCAATGCCGCGTCGGCTAACCTTGTAAGACAGCATGTACGTCATCCTCCATCGTGAGAGTTGGATCAGGATCGCACGCGACTGACGCGCGACAGAACGGCACGAACGAAGCCAGCGGCGCCGGTCGGCATCAGATAGATCAACAGGATCAGGATGATCCCGTAGACCGCGCCGGAGAGGCCCTTCGATACCCCTTCGGCGATGTTGGGAACGAAGAGCACGAAAGCCCCGCCGAAAATAGCCCCGGGCAGCCAGCCGACCCCGCCAACCACCAGCCCGACCAGAAAGGCGATCGAGAGCACGATCGTGAAACTGTCGGGCGCAACGAATTGAACGATGATCGCCCCGAGCGCACCGGCAATGCCTGTATAAAGCGCGCTCGTGCCGAAAGCGAGCGACTTGTAGAGGGCGAGGTTAACCCCCATCGATCGCGCGGCGATCGGGTTGTCGCGGATTGCCATCAGGGCGCGCCCGCTGCGGCTTTTCACGAGATTGCGCGCGAGGATGTAAAGGAGCAGTGCGACCGCGAGCGTGAAATAATAGAGCCACTGATCCTGATTGAGCGGCACGCCGGGCGGCGGATCGGGCTTGATGATGACGATGCCCTGCACGCCGCCGGTCCAGTGCTCGAGCGGCGAGAGCTTCAGGATTTGCGGTGTCGCGATCGCGAGCGCGAACGTCGCCAGCGCCAGATAGATGCCTTCGAGGCGCAGCGCCGGCAGTCCAAACAGGAATCCGGCAACGAAACAGACAATGCCTGCCGCGGGCAAGGTCCAGATGTAGCTCACACTATACTGATCCATCAGGATCGCGGCCGTGTAGGCGCCAAGTGCGTAGAATGCACTGTGGCCCAGTGAGAACTGTCCGTTAAATCCCGTGAGAAGATTCAAGCCTAAAATCGCAATCGCGTAGACGAGCATTTGCGTGAATTGGAATACGACGAAATTCTTGAAGAGAAGCGGGATCGCGATTGCGATCGCCACGAACAGAATGCCCGAAACCATGGCGATAGAGCCGCCGCGACGCACGCTGCGCGGCATCTCCGCTGCCGCAACGGCATCGCTTGCAGTGCTTGAGAGGGTGCTTTCGACCGGGACAGCCATTGCGATCACACCCGCTGCACGACAGTGCGGCCCATCAGTCCGCTCGGCTTGAACACGAGGACCGCGACGATCAGCATCAGCGCGATCGGCAGTTTGAGCTCGCCGCCGATCACCGGAATGAACGTGCCGGCGAGATTCTCGACCACGCCAACCATGAATCCGCCGAGCACCGCGCCGGCCGGACTTGTCAGGCCGCCGAGCACCGCGCCGGCGAAACCGTAGAGCAGAATGGAGATCATCATATTCGGCTCGAGGAACACGACCGGCGCGATCAATATGCCGGCAATGGCGCCGATTGCCGCGGCCATGCCCCAGCCGAGCGCATTCATCCAGCCGACCCGGACGCCGACGAGCCGCGCCGAAGCCGGATTGGCGGCCGCGGCGCGCATCGAGAGGCCGATCCGGGTGTAGCGGAAGAACACGAAGAGGAAGACCAGGAGGAGCAGGGTGACGCTGATCATTCCCGCCTGGTGCGCACTGATCAGCGAAGAGCCGAAGAGCGGCGCGGAACCGAAAGGCGAGGGGAAGCTCTTGACCGTGAAGTCCCAGATGAAGCCGGCGGTGCTGTTCAAGATCGCAAGCAGCGCGATGAAGACGACGACGTGGCTCAAAATCGGCGCGTCGTGGATCGGTTTGAATATGACCCGGTCGACCAAAACGCCGCCGATAAAAGAAACGACAAGGGTGATCAGAAATGCAACCCAATATGGGAGCCCCCAGAGCATCAGTTGGAACGCGATGAAGGTCGAAAACATCGCCATTTCGCCTTGCGCGAAATTCAGATGATCAATCGCCTGGTAGATCATGACCACAGCAAGCGCCATGCAGGCGTAGATCGCACCAGTGGCGATGCCCGCGAGAATCTGCTGCCAAAAAAGCTCCATGAGCCCCCCTAGTAGCCGAGATAAGAGCGGCGCACGCCCTCATCCTCACGGATTTGCGCCGCCGGTCCCGACGTCACGATACGTCCCGTTTCCAGGAGATAAGCGGTGTCAGCAAGCGACAGCGCAAGGGAGGCGTTCTGCTCGACGAGAAGCATGCTCACCTTCTCGTTTCGATTGAGGCCACCGAGAATATCGAACATTTCGCGTACGACGAGCGGCGCCAGTCCAAACGACGGCTCGTCTAGCAGCATGAGCCGCGGCCGGAGCATCAGCGCGCGGCCGATCGCAAGCATCTGCTGCTCGCCGCCCGAAAGCGTACCCGCCTGCTGCATTCGCCGCTGCCGCAGCCGCGGAAAATGATCGTAGACGCGCTCGATGTCCTGCTTGATATCAGCGCCGTTGCGGCGCGTCATCGCGCCGAGCTGTAGGTTCTCTTCGACGCTCATGCGCGTGAACGTGCCGCGTCCTTCCGGCACATGCGCGATGCCGAGCCGCACGATGTCTTCGGTCTGCATGCCGATCAGACGCTTGCCGGCGAAGTTTGCATCGCCGCGGGCTCGGATCATGCCGCAAAGCGCGCGCAGCGTTGTCGTTTTGCCGGCGCCGTTGGCGCCGAGCAAGGTGGTGACGCCGCCCTCCTCCAGACTGAAATCAACGCCGTGAAGCGCGGGGATCCCGCCATAGCCCGCAACGAGTCCCTTGACTTCGAGCAACATGCTCATGCGCCGGTCCCGAGATAAGCGTGGATCAATTCGGGCTCCTGCCGCACGATTGCGGGTGGACCTTCGGCGATTTTCTTGCCGAAGTTCAGGGCAACGACGTTGTCGGAAATCGACATGACGAGCCCCATGTGATGCTCGACGAGAAGGATCGTCACCTCGCGGTCGTCGCGGATCTGCTGGATCAGCCGGCCGAGCCCGCCGATCTCGTCGTGATTGAGACCGCCGGCCGGTTCGTCCAGCAGGAGGAGCTTCGGGCGCGATGCAAGTGCACGCGCGAGTTCGACGCGCTTTTGCGTTCCGAATGGTAACCCGGCGACAATGCGATCCGCTACGTCCTGAAGTTCAAGATAGGCAATAAGATCGCGCGCTTCGCGGACCATCGCCGCTTCGCCGCGCCGGACCGCGGGCAGACGCAGCGCGTCGCTGGCGAAATCGCTGCGGGTCTTGGCGTGCCTGCCGACAAGCACATTGTCGAGAACGGAAAGATGCTGAAACAGCGCGACGTTCTGGAATGTGCGCCCGATGCCAAGCTCGGCGATTCGGTGCGCCGGTCGATCGAGGATGGAACGCCCTTCGAAGAGGATATCGCCGCTCGTCGGTGTGTAGAGCCGGCTCAGGCAATTGAACAGGGTTGTCTTGCCGGCGCCATTCGGCCCGATGAGACCGAGGATTTGCCCCTGTTGCATATCAAATGAGATGCCGTCGAGCGCCACGATTCCGTCGAACCGCACGGCGACGTCTCTCACGGCAAGCAGTGGCGCAATTGACGGGGAAGCCTCGCTCACGATGACTTTCGCGTCAGGCGCTTGATTGCAAAAGCGCGTTTGCCGGGCGCACTCCACCGGTCCCCTGCTTCAGGTGACTCAAGCCCATACCTCCCCTGGTCCCACGCATCTTCTTCTCGGTCCGGGCCAAGATCCGGACGCCCGGCGAATGCGTTGACACGAAATGCACCACAACCTAGTTTTCCCGTCAAATCCCGAACCCGTGAGCCCCATCTGTCGCGCCTAAAGCCGGCGCGGATGCCGCCGCACCATTGCCGAACAGGAAGGAAGCCCATGTCGGAAGCCGTGATCGTCTCGACCGCCCGTACGCCCATAGGGAAGGCGTATCGCGGCGGGTTGAACGATACGGACGGCCCGACGCTCGCGGCGCATGCCATCAAGAACGCCGTGGAACGCTCCGGCATCGAGCTGGACATGATCGAAGATGTGGTCCTCGGTTGCGCGCTGCAGGAAGGCACAACCGGCGGCAATGTCGCGCGTCGCGCGCTGCTGCGCGCGGGACTACCGGTGACGATCGCCGGAACGACCATCGACCGGCAATGCTCGTCAGGTTTGCAGGCGATCGCGCTCGCTGCCCGTTCGATTATGTTCGACGGCGTAACTGCCGCTGTTGCCGGCGGCGTCGAGTCGGTCAGTCTCGTGCAGAACGATCATCGCAATACGTTTCACCAGCGCGATCCGGCGCTGGTCGCGATGAAACCAGAAGTTTACATGCCCATGATTGATACGGCCGAAGTTGTCGCCGCGCGCTATGTCATCTCGCGTGAGGCGCAGGATGCGTACGGACTGGAGAGTCAGCGCCGCACCGCCGCGGCGCAGCAGGCGCGCCGCTTCGATGCGGAGATCGCGCCGATTTCGACGCGGATGGCGGTCACCGACAAAGCCACCGGTGCGGTGTCACATCGCGACGTGACGGTGAGCCAGGACGAAGGACCGCGGCCCGACACGACACCGGAAGGACTCGCCTCTCTGAAACCGGTGCGTCGCGAAGACAAGACGGTCACCGCCGGCAATGCGAGCCAGCTGTCCGACGGTGCGTCGGCCTGCGTCGTCATGGATACGACGCTTGCGGAGAAAAAGGGATTACAGCCGCTCGGCACCTTCCGCGGCTTTGTTGCGGCGGGCTGCGAGCCGGATGAGATGGGGATCGGACCTGTTTTCGCGGTGCCTCGGCTCCTGGAGCGGCACGGGCTGAAAGTTTCCGACATCGATCTCTGGGAATTGAACGAAGCGTTTGCGGTGCAGGTGATCTATTGCCGCGACCGGCTCGGCATCGATCCGGAAAAGCTCAACGTCAATGGCGGTGCGATTGCGGTCGGCCACCCCTATGGAATGAGCGGCGCGCGGCTCACCGGTCACGCACTCATCGAAGGCAAGCGCCGCGGCGCCAGGCGCGTCGTGGTGACGATGTGTGTCGGGGGCGGCATGGGCGCCGCCGGCCTCTTCGAAATCAACTAAAGACACGGTTCGTCCGGAGGAAAACCATGGACCTGCGCTTCACCGACGAGGAAGTCGCGTTTCGCGATGAAGTCCGCACCTTCTTCAAAGAGAATCTGCCGCGCGCGATCCGCGAGAAGCTGAAGGAGGGCCGTCACACCAGCAAGGATGAACTCGTCCAATGGACGCGCATCCTCAACAAGAAGGGCTGGGCGGTGTCGCATTGGCCGAAGGAATATGGCGGCACCGGCTGGACGCCCGTGCAGCAGTACATCTTCCTCGATGAGTTGCAGCAGGCGCCGGCGCCTTCGCCGTTGCCCTTCGGCGTCAGCATGGTCGGGCCGGTGATCTACACGTTCGGCTCGGATGCGCAGAAGAAGCAGGTTCTGCCGCGCATCGCCAATCTCGACGACTGGTGGTGCCAGGGATTTTCGGAGCCCGGCGCCGGCTCCGATCTCGCCTCACTGAAAACGACGGCGAAACGCGATGGCGATCATTACGTCATCAACGGCCAGAAAACCTGGACGACGCTGGCGCAATATGCCGACTGGATTTTCGTCCTCGCCCGCACCGACATGGCAGCCGCGAAGCGGCAGGAAGGCATTTCCTTCATCCTCGTCGACATGAAAACGCCTGGCATTACCGTGCGCCCGATCGTGACGATCGATGGCGGCGCCGAGGTCAATGAGGTTTTCTTCGATGCCGTGCGCGTGTCTCTCGAAAACCGTGTCGGCGAGGAAAACAGGGGCTGGGATTACGCCAAGTTCCTGCTCGGCAACGAGCGGGTTGGCATCGCGCGTGTCGGCGTCTCGAAGGAGCGGCTGCGCCGCATCCGCGAGCTCGCGTCGGCGACGATGGATCACGGGCGCCCGTTGATCGAGCTGCCGCGCTTCCGCGAGAAGCTTGCCGCTGTTGAAGTGGAGCTCAAGGCGCTGGAAATGACGCAGCTGCGTGTCGTTGCCGCGGAAGCCAAGCGCGCCAAAGGCAAGCCCGATCCCGCTTCGTCGATCCTCAAGATCAAAGGCTCGGAAATCCAGCAGGCGACGACCGAATTGCTGATGGAAGTCGTCGGCCCCTACGCACTGCCCTATCGGCAGGAGCACGAAGAAGAAGAAGGGTGGAACGAGCCGCCGATCGGACCCGATTGGGCCTCGACGATCGCCCCAACTTATTTCAACACGCGCAAAGTCTCGATCTACGGTGGCTCGAACGAGATTCAGAAGAACATCATCGCGAAAGCGATATTGGGGCTGTAGGTCACCACTACAATCCTTCAAGACGCGCTTCCGTGCGGGAGCGCTCCTCAGAATGAGGGCTTAATCAAAACAAGGCCTAGGATGGATTTCGACTTCACCGAAGAACAGCGCCTCCTGAAAGAGAGCGTCGATCGCTTTATCAGCGACCGCTATGACTTCGAGCAGCGCAAGACATTCGCGAAAAGCGAAGCGGGCTACAGCAGCGACAACTGGAAGCAGTTCGCCGATCTCGGTCTTCTTGCGATTCCGTTTGCAGAAGAACATGGCGGTTTCGGCGGCGGTCCGATCGAGACGATGATCGTCATGGAAGCGTTCGGACGCGGGCTCGTGCTGGAGCCATATTTCGCCACCGTCATCCTCGGCGGCGGCCTGTTGCGCCACGGCGCCAGCGACGCACAAAAGAGCGAGTTCATCCCGAAAATCGCATCCGGCGATATGCGCCTTGCCTTTGCGCACGGCGAGCGCCAGTCGCGTTATGATCTCGCCGATGTCGAAACGCGCGCGAAGAAGAGCGGCTCCGGCTATGTGCTCGAGGGCGAGAAGAGCCTCGTTCTCAATGGCGATTCCGCCGACGCGCTGGTCGTTAGCGCGCGCTTGTCGGGTGGACAGCGCGATCGCAGCGGCATCGGCCTGTTTCTGATCGATGCGAATGCGAAAGGCGTGTCGCCCCGTGGTTATCCCACTCAGGACGGATTGCGCGCGGCGGAAATCTCGCTGGCCGCCGTTGAAGTGCCCTCCGACCGCGTCATCGGCGAGGACGCGCTGCCGATCATCGAGCGGGTTGTCGACGAGGCGATCGCCGCGCTTGCCGCGGAAGCCGTCGGCGCGATGACGGAAATGCACGCGCTGACGGTCGAATACCTCAAGACGCGCAAACAATTCGGCGTGACGATCGGCTCATTCCAGGCGCTGCAACATCGTGCCGTCGACATGTTTGTCGCGCTCGAACAGGCGCGCTCGATGGCGATGTTCGCAACGATGACGTCCGCCGCCGACGATCCCGAGGTGCGCCGCCGGGCGATCTCAGCCGCGAAAGTGCAGGTCGGCCGCTCGGCGAAAATCGTCGGGCAGGGCGCCATCCAGCTGCATGGCGGCGTTGGCATGACGATGGAATTGAAGGTCGGGCACTATTTCAAGCGCGCGAGCATGATCGACGTGCTCTTCGGCGATGCCGACCATCACCTCGCCAAACTGGCGGAAGCCGGCAGCCTCGCGGCCTAGGACTGCAGGAGCGGCGCGCCTTTTGTGGCCGGCCCGTTCACCGTCACTTCGACCACTTCCGGCGGACGCATGAATCGCACCGGCACGATCGATGTGCCGAGCCCTGCCGACACCACGATGTGACGCGGCCCTTCATTCGAATGCCCATAGACGAGCTTCCGCCCGAACCGCTCTTCGGCGATGGCCGGGCCAATGAACGGCAGGTTCACCTGCCCGCCATGGGTGTGGCCGCAGAGGGTCAGCGCCACGCGGTCCGGCACTTTCGGGAAAATGTAGGGTTCATGCGCGAGCAGGATGGCGGGCGCATTATCCTTCACCTGCCGCAGCGTGCCGGCGAGATCATCCGCGCCCTTGCGGGCACCGGTGCGGAAGCTCCACCAAGCCATCTGATCGGCAAGGCCTAATAGCCAGAACGGCTGGCTGTTAGAAGTCAGTCGCACCGCGTCGTTTTCGAGAAGGCGGATGCCGGCCTGGCGAAGCCCGCGGCGTACGCCCTCGGCCCCGTCGGGCTTCATGCCGGGCAGGGGGCCGTGCCACCAATCGTGATTGCCGAGAACGGCGAAGACGCCGAGCGGGGCTCTCAGAATCGACAGCGCCTCCGCCCATTGATCCGGCATGACTGGGCCGGTCACGAACTTGTGGCCGCCGGAAAAATCACCGAGGAGCACCGTCAGATCGGGGTCAAGGGCGTTCGCGACTTGGGCGATCTCGCGAATGCGCGTGGCAGACATCCACGGCTCGCAGGCATGGATATCGGCAATGATCGCGATTTTCAGCGTGAGGTCGGCGGGCCAGGCGGCGGGGGTGACGTTGTAGCGCGTCACCTCCAGCATCAGCCCGGGCTCGATGGCAAAAGCGTACGAGCCGAGCGCCGCCGTTCCCAGGGTCAGCCCGCCAAAACCTTGCAGAAAATGCCGGCGGGTCAGCATATCAGTCCTTTGCCGCCTCTCCAGTCAGAGGCGGCGGCTGCATCATGCAGCCAGGCCAGTCGCCTTCGGGAGTCTCGGGGCCGGGCGCTCGATATGCGCGCTCGGCTCCGGCTTGTCCACTTGCACCTGCAAGGCGGCTGCCACCGCGGAGATGCCGATCTCGCGATAAAGGCGCGCGAGCAGGTCGCGGGGAACATGGGCGGAAGAGCGGGGCGCGGGCGGAACAACGCGGGACTCGGACATGAGCTACTCGTGACGCAAGAGTACACACACCACCGCGGTCAACACGCGGTGAACGAACTGTTTAAAATTGCAGATGTCCGCTTAAGGCGGCGTTAAGCGTGCCGGACGGCCGGAGTCCCGCGGCGGGAGCCCACTACTCCAAATCCAACGGCTCGGTGCCCCTGGGTTTGCCGTCGGCGCCGAACGTGATCTTCTCGATCCGTGCCTCGGCGCGCTTCAAGAGATCGTCGCAGTGCTTCTTCAGCGCTTCTCCGCGCTCGTAGATGACGATCGACTCCTCGAGCGGCACATTGCCCTTCTCGAGCCGGTCGACGATCTCTTCGAGCTCCTTCATGGCGGCTTCGAACGGGAGCGAGGCGATGTCGGGCAGGTCGGTCACGTCTTCTCTCATTCCGCCGCGTCGCGGATCGGTACCGGCGGCGACCATTTCAGCACGGGTTTGCGGGCCGCCCCTGTTTCATCCAGACGGCGGCGCGGTGCAAGATAGGGGGCGCCGGTGAACCGCTCGGTTTCGCCGCGCCTCGCGCTCATGGCGAGATCGCGAAGCGTCGCGGTGAACAGATCGAGCGCGGCGAGCGATTCCGATTCCGTCGGCTCAATCAGCATCGCGCCGTGCACGACGAGGGGGAAATACATCGTCATCGGATGGTAGCCCTCATCGATCATCGCCTTGGCGAAATCGAGCGTCGTTACCCCGGTGCCCTTCAGCCACGCATCGTCGAACAAAGCCTCGTGCATGCACGGCCGCTCGCCGAACGGCTGCGACATGAGGTCCGCAAGGCAGGCGCGCACGTAATTGGCATTGAGCACCGCATCTTCGGAAGCTTGCCGCAGACCGTCCGAGCCGTGCGAAAGAATATAGGCATAGGCGCGCACGAACATGCCCATCTGACCGTGGAACGCGGTCATGCGGCCGAAGGAGTGCGTGCCCTCTGTGTGCTCGACCAGTCGTAACGCCTCGCCATCACGCACGATGAACGGTACGGGTGCGTAAGGAGCCAGCCGCTCCGATAAGACCACAGGCCCCGCGCCGGGTCCGCCGCCGCCATGCGGCGTCGAGAAGGTCTTGTGCAGATTGATGTGCATGGCGTCGACGCCGAGATCGCCCGGCCGCACCTTGCCGACGATCGCGTTGAAATTGGCGCCGTCGCAGTAGAAGTAGCCGCGGGCCTCGTGCACCGCGCGCGCGATTTCGACGATGTCGCGTTCGAACAGGCCGCAGGTATTCGGATTGGTCAGCATGATCGCCGCGACATCGGGACCCATCAGCGCCTTCGCGGCATCGAGATGCACGTCGCCGTCGGCATCGGCGGGCACCGACTTCACCTCAAAGCCGAGCAGCGCTGCCGTCGCCGGATTAGTGCCGTGTGCCGAATCCGGCACGAGCACGGTGCGACGGCTCGCCTCTTCGCCGCGCGCGATGATCGCCGCCTTGATCGCCATCATGCCGCAGAGTTCGCCGTGCGCACCGGCTTTCGGCGACATCGCGACCGCGCTCATGTTGGTGAGATCGAGCAGGTTTTTAGCGAGCGCCTCGATGAGTGCGAGCGCGCCTTGCACGCTCGATTGCGGCTGCAGCGGATGGATATCGCCGAAGCCGGCCAGTCGCGCCATCTTCTCGTTGAGGCGCGGATTGTGCTTCATCGTGCACGAGCCCAGCGGATAGGTATTCGCGTCGATGGCCGCATTCATGCGCGACAGGCGCACGTAATGGCGGATCGCTTCCGGCTCGGAGAGGCCGGGCAGCCCGATCGGCTCCTTGCGTTCGAGGCGGCCGAGGCGCGTCTTTGTCGTCGCCGGCTCCTCGACATCGATGCCAGTGACCTCGGCGCGGCCGATCTCGAAGAGAAGCGGCTCTTCGAGATCCAGCCCGCGATTACGGGTGAAGGTTTGCTTGGCCTGCATCTGATGGTCGGTAGCCTTTGTGTGCCGCGCTTGCGTGTGCAGCATCAGTGAGTTCCGCCTTGCAACGATGATCGCAGCGCATCGATGAACGCGGCTCGATCCTCGTCCGCATTCACTTCCGTGTTTGCGACAATGATCAGATCGTCGAGTCCGGCACCGGGCAACAGCCGGGACGCGCGGACGCCGCCGAGCACGCCGCGCTCAGCCATCCGGCCGAGAACATCGCCAGCATCGCCGCGCACGCGGATCGTGAATTCATTGAAGAACGTTTCGTTCAGCACGTCCACGCCGGTCATACCGCTCAGTGCATCGGCAAGCAGCACCGCATTGGCGTGGTTGACGCGCGCCAGCCGCTCCAGTCCCGTCTCGCCGAGCAGCGTCATGTGGATGGTGAAGGCAAGGCAGCAGAGCCCCGAATTCGTGCAGATGTTCGACGTCGCCTTCTCGCGGCGGATATGCTGCTCGCGCGTCGACAATGTCAGCACGAAACCGCGGCGGCCCTCGGCGTCGACGGTCTGTCCGCACAAACGGCCGGGCATCTGCCGCACATATTTGTCGCGGGTGGCAAAGAGCCCCACGTAAGGTCCGCCAAACGACAGCGCGTTGCCGATCGACTGACCCTCGCCGACGACGATGTCCGCGCCCATGGCGCCCGGCGATTTCAACAGCCCAAGCGAAATCGCTTCGGTTACGACCGCGATGAGCAGCACGCCTTTGGCGTGGCACACGTCGGCAATTGCCGAGAGATCGCGCAAATTGCCGAACACGTCAGGCGTTTGGATCACGACGCAGGATGTATCGCCGTCGATCGCCGCGACTACATCTTCGCGAGCATGTACATCAGGCGCGAGGCTGACAACATTATCGTTCGCCATTTGCGACAGCGTCCGCACGACCTCGACGTAATGCGGATGCAGTCCACCGGACAGCACGGCCCTGCGCCGCTTCGTTATGCGATGCGCCATCAACACCGCTTCGGCGGTCCCCGTCGACCCGTCATACATGGACGCGTTGGCGACATCCATGCCGGTCAGGGCGGCGACCTGCGTCTGGAATTCGAAGAGATATTGCAGCGTGCCCTGCGTGATCTCGGGCTGATAGGGCGTGTAGCTCGTCAAAAATTCCGAGCGTTGGATCAGATGATCGACGGCCGACGGCACATGATGCTTGTAGGCGCCACAGCCGACGAAGAACGGCACTTGCGACGCGGCAACGTTACGTCCCGCCATTTTGGAGAGGATGCGCTCGACTTCGAGTTCGGACTTGTGCGGCGCGAAGGGCAGGGGCTCGCGCAACAGCTTGTCCGCAGGCACATCGGCGAACAAAGCCTCGATATTATCAACACCGATCCGCGCCAGCATGTCGGCGCGATCTTCTGGCGTTAGCGGATGATAGCGCATCGCTGCTCCTCGTTCAGCCAAGTGCCGCAATCAAAGCGTCGTATGCAGCCTTATCCATCAGCGCCTCGAACTGACCCCACTCCGTGACCTTAAGTTTCACAAACCAGCCATCGCCGAGCGGGTCGGAATTGACCTTCGCCGGATCGCTTTCGAGCGTGCGGTTCACCTCGATCACTTCTCCCGAAACCGGCGCATAAACCTCGCTCGCCGCTTTTACGCTTTCGACGACGGCGGCTTCCGCGCCTTTCTCGACCGTTTTACCGATCGCCGGCAGCTCGACGAAAACGATGTCGCCAAGCTGCGACTGGGCATAATCCGTGATCCCGACAGTCGCGACGTTGCCATCGAGCCGAACGTATTCGTGATCCTTGGTGTAGCGGATGTCGGACATGAGTCAGCCTCGGAAATAGCGGTGTGGAACGAAGGGCATGGGGACAACGCGCGCTGTGAGCGGCGTGCCGCGCACGATGATGTTGAGATCTGTCCCGGGAGCGGCGAAATCGCTTTCGACATAGGCCATGGCGATTGGGCGCCCGAGACTCGGCGCAAATCCACCTGACGTGACGCGCCCGATCTTGCGGCCGTCCGGCGCCGTCACGTCGGCGCCTTCGCGCGCGGGGGCCTTGCCCGCGAGTTCGAGACCGGCGCGCCGCCGGGCGGGACCTTCGACGAGTTCGCGCTGGACGCGCCCGGCGCCGGGAAAGCCGCCCTCCTGGCGCCGCCGCTTCTGGATCGACCAAGCGAGGCCGGCTTCGACGGGGCTCGTGCCCGCATCGATGTCGTGGCCGTGCAGGCAGAGCCCGGCTTCCAGCCGCAGCGAATCGCGGGCGCCAAGGCCGATTGGGGCGACCCGATCATCCGACAGGAGCCGCTCCGCGAAGGGGCGGGCCTGCTCGGCCAACACGGAAATCTCGTAGCCATCCTCGCCGGTATAGCCGGAGCGCGAGACGAACAGCGGTATGCCGTCCCAATCGAATTCGCGCCATGACATGAAGGCCATGGTCTCCACGCCTGGAAGCACCTTGGCGAGAACCTCGGCGGCTTGCGGCCCCTGCAGCGCGAGCAACGCGCGCTCGGCCAGCATCTCCAGCTTCAGGTCGGGCAGGCTCGCCCGCACATGGGCGAAATCCGCCTTCTTATTGGATGCATTGACCACCAGCCCGAGCCGCTCCTCGCGCCCCGGAAGCCGCGTCACCATCAGGTCGTCGATAATCCCGCCGTTCTCATCAAGGAATTGCGTGTAGCGCTGGCGCCCTGGCGCGAGCCCGGCAATGTCGGCCGGCACCAGCGTCTCCAGGGCCCGCGCCGCCTCTACGCCTGAGAGCACCGCCTGGCCCATATGCGACACATCGAACAGCCCGGCCTTCTCGCGCGTGTGCAGATGCTCGGCAATGATGCCGCTCTTGTACTGAATCGGCATCGAATAGCCGGCGAACGTCACCATCCGCGCGCCCTGCGCGACATGCAGCTCGTAGAGCGGCGTTCTGGCGAGCGTCTCTTTGGGAGCCGTGGCGAGATCTGCCATTAACACTCCGGGCGGCGGCGCAACGTAAAGCGAACGGCGGAACCGTCCGAGCGTGCGCCCCCTCTGTCCCGGGACCTGAGAGATTTCCCCGTGGCCTCGGCCCGGGTTACCCCCGTCGGTGGGCGCCCGCCCTCAGCGGGGCGCCGCTTTCCAGAGTGTCATCCCCACGCGGTCCTGGTGCCTGAGCGTTTCCGGGGCGGTTGCGCCTTCGGCGCCGGCACGTCGCCGGTCTCTTCCGCTTGGGGTCTTTGATCTGACGGGCGCGACCCTGACAAGGGCGCGGATGCGAGTCAATCCTGCGCGCTGGCGGCGCCCGGCTTCCCCTGGCGGCGCTTGCGTTTCTCCACAGGAGCCGCTTTGGCGTCCTTGCCGAAGCCGACGACGACTTCGTAATCGTCGGCGGCGTGCTCGGTCGTGAACGGCACCGCGAACGGTTCGGTGACCACCGTGAACTCGCCTCGCGATGCCCCGGGCGCGATTGTCGCGCCGACGTTGAAGACCTTGCTTGCGAGGAATTTTTCGCCCTGCTGCTGGCGGATGGCGATTCTGAGCGGCGCGGAATAGCTGCCGGGCGAGCCCGCCGGGCCGAGCACAACGCGCCCCTTCACGCCGACCTTGATGGTCAGCTCCTTGCCGGCAACCCCGCATTCGCGGGCGACGTCGCCGATCGAGAACTGGTGGCGGACACTGGTGGACTCCTGACCGCCGACACGCAACGAGGATTCACCCGCCGTGACCCGGATTTCGGGACAGTCGAGCGTCTGCTGCTTGCTATCGGTCGAGCTCGACTCGGTCTTCCCTCGGCTGAAGAACCGGCTAAAAAAACCCTCGTCCGACTCTTTGTTTTGGGCTGCGGCCGGCCCGGCAAGCACGACAGACGCTGCGGCAATCGAGACGGGGAGGAGCAACGAACGCGTAAGGCGGATCACCGTCGGAATGTCCATGCGTGTCAGGGTAGTTTTTCGTAGCCGTCTTTGAACCCGGCAAGGTTCAGAGGAATGCCGATGCCTTCTTCGGGCGTCTGATAGATGATGAACGTCGCGGTCTGCCCGGTTCTCATCTGATCGATCAGCTTGTCTTCCATGATGACCTCCGCCACGCAGCCGGTCGGCAGACAGCGCACGAAGCCGGCACGCCCGATATCGGCCTGGTCGATCTTGAGGCCAAGGCCGTTCGGCAGGAGGACCCCGAGCGGCGCGATCACCCGCAGGAGCCGGCTTTTGCCGTCGGCAGTCTTGAGGACAATCACGACGAGATTGACGTTGGGCTTATCCTCGGCGGCGACGCTTTGCAGGAGCGCGCATTGTTCGCGGCTTGCGCCCGGCGGCGTTTCGCAGCGCAGCTCCCAGTCGCCGTGCTTGGATTTCACGACGCCCTGCGCCTGGGCCGGCGTACCGAGGAGAACGCAGCCGAGCGACAGCGCGCAGGCCATGAGGCACGCCGACAGCGCGCGGAGTGAAATCCGCCCCATTCCCTTTCGCATCGCGCGATTTATGTGAGCCTTGAACATGACGGGCAGGGCAATAGCGGCGGAGTCGGGCCGAATCGCGGCGCGGCGTTCGGCGGCAGCCGAGCGTTCAGCTGAGTAGCAAAGCGTCCCACTCTGTTCAAGCGCGGCTCAGTCCGGTGAAACCCGCGCCGGTTTGCCGCAACGGGATGCGCCGAATGACTTGTTGCGTCGGGACCCTGTTTGTAGTTTGGAACGAGAACAGAAGAGGATTCACCTCATTCCATAGCGGGCGGCCTTTCAGACGGCGCTCGCGCTGGTCGGGAGCGGCGATATTTCCATGATCTTTCGCAAGCTGTCGTCGATACAAGACACCGCGCTTCTTCGTGTGATTGGCATAGCGGCGGGACTGTCGGCTTGGGGCGGTCTCGCGCTCGCCGAGGGTTCGGGCGAGGGTCATGCCGTTCCCGGCCAAATGGGCTTCCAGCGCGGCACCACTGAAATCGCCCACGAGATGCACTGGTTTCACGACTGGCTCTTATTGCCGATCACTACCGTCATCTGCCTTTTCGTTCTCGGCCTTCTCGTCTGGGTGGTTCTCAAGTTCAACGAGAAGGTCCACCCGGTTCCCTCGCGCACGACGCATAACAGCTTGCTTGAAGTTGCCTGGACGGTCGTTCCAGTCCTCATCCTGGTCATAATTGCGATCCCCTCGTTTCGGCTGCTGACCAAGCAATTGGTCCTGCCCGACGCCGACATCACGATGAAGGTCACAGGCAAGCAATGGTACTGGACCTACGATTATCCGCAGGATCAGGGCGGCGGCTTCAGCTTCGACTCCCTCCTGAAGCCTGACGCCGATCTGAAACCCGGCGACATCCGGCTGCTCGCCGTCGACAATGAAGCCGTCATTCCGGTTGGCAAGACCGTCCGGCTTCAGGTCACCGCGGCCGACGTCATCCACTCCTTCGTCGTTCAATCTTTCGGCGCACGTATCGATGCCGTGCCCGGCCGCCTGAACGAGACCTGGTTCAAGCCGGAGAAGGAAGGCACCTATTACGGGCAATGTTCCAAGATTTGCGGCAAGGACCACGCCTTCATGCCGATCGCCTTCCGCGTCGTCAGCGAGCAGGAATACGCGGCCTGGCTTGCCGACGCGAAGAAGAAATTCGCCTCGAACAGCACCCCTGTCGCGGTCGCCGCGGCAGAAACCGCGCACTAATTACACCCGGACTTCCCAAGGACGATTCACAAATGGCCACCATCGTCGAAGGACACCACGAAGAGCACGCTCACCCGACGGGCTGGCGTCGCTATATGTTTTCGACGAACCACAAGGATATCGGCACGATCTACATTGTCTTTGCGATCATCGCCGGCCTGATCGGCGGCGCGCTGTCGATCGCGATGCGCGCCGAGCTCGCCGACCCCGGCATTGAGGTTTTTCCGACGCTTGCACGCATTCTTAATCACGCCGATCCCTCGCAGGCGGTCGATGCGGCGAAGAACCTCTACAACGTGTTCATCACCGCGCATGGCCTGATCATGATCTTCTTCATGGTCATGCCGGCCTTGATCGGCGGCTTCGGCAACTGGTTCGTGCCGCTGATGATCGGCGCGCCGGACATGGCCTTCCCGCGCATGAACAATATTTCGTTCTGGCTGCTGCCGGCGTCGTTCACCCTGCTCCTGACCTCGATGTTCGTCGAGGGCGCGCCGGGCATGGATGGCTTCGGCGGCGGTTGGGTCATGTATCCGCCGCTCTCGTCCAACACCGGTCACCCCGGTCCGGCGATGGATTTCGCGATCCTGTCGATCCATCTTGCCGGCGCATCATCGATCCTCGGCGCGATCAATTTCATCACGACGATCTTCAACATGCGCGCGCCCGGCATGACCTTGCACAAGATGCCGCTCTTCGCCTGGGCGGTGCTGGTGACGGCCTTCCTGCTCGTCCTGTCGCTGCCGGTTCTCGCCGGTGCGATCACGATGCTGCTCACCGACCGCAATTTCGGCACGACCTTCTTCGATCCGGCCGGCGGCGGCGATCCGATCCTGTTCCAGCATCTGTTCTGGTTCTTCGGCCACCCCGAAGTCTACATCCTGATCGTGCCGGGCTTCGGCATCATCAGCCATATCGTCTCGACCTTCTCGAAGAAGCCGGTCTTCGGCTACCTCGGCATGGCGTATGCGATGGTTGCGATCGGCGCGATCGGCTTCGTCGTGTGGGCGCACCACATGTATACGGTCGGCCTGTCGCTCAACACGCAGCGCTATTTCGTCTTCGCGACAATGGTCATCGCGGTGCCGACTGGGATCAAGATCTTCTCGTGGATCGCGACGATGTGGGGCGGCTCGATCTCGTTCCGCGTTCCGATGCTCTGGGCGATCGGCTTCATCTTCCTGTTCACGGTTGGCGGCGTCACCGGCGTCGTCTTGGCCAATGCCGGCATCGATCGCGCGCTGCACGAGACCTATTACGTGGTGGCGCACTTCCACTATGTGCTGTCGCTCGGCGCCGTCTTCGCCATTTTCGCGGCCTTCTTCTACTGGTTCCCGAAGATGAGTGGCTACATGTACAACGAAACGCTGGCCAAGGCGCAGTTCTGGATGATGTTCATCGGCGTCAACGTCACCTTCTTCCCGCAGCATTTCCTCGGCCTTGCCGGCATGCCGCGCCGCTACATCGATTACCCCGACGTCTATCACCTGTGGAACAAGGTCTCGTCCTACGGCTCCTATCTCTCGGCTCTAGGCGTGCTTGTCTTCCTCTACATTATCTACGAGGCTTTCGCGAAGAAGCGCGTCGCCGGCGACAATCCCTGGGGTGCGGGCGCGACCACGCTCGAATGGACGCTGCCGTCGCCGCCCCCCTTCCATCAATATGAGACGCTGCCGCGCATCACCGGTTCGGATCATTAAAGCCGGTTTGCGCTCGCAAGAGTGAAATGAAGAGATAAGGTGAGCGATCTTTCTTATCGGCTCGACAGCAGACCCGTTGCAGATGTCTGCAACGCGTCGCCTGCTGACTTCGTGCAGCTTCTGAAACCGCGCGTCATGTCGCTTGTCGTGCTCTCCGCGCTTGCCGGCATGCTTCTGGCACCCGGACACATTCATCCGGTGATCGGCTTCGCGTCGCTCCTGGCGATCGCCGTTGGCGCCGGCGCCGCCGGCGCGCTCAACATGTGGTACGACGCTGACATTGATGCGATCATGATCCGCACGCGCGGCCGCCCGATTCCATCGGGCCGTATCGATCGCGAGGTCGCGCTCGGCTTCGGCCTGCTTCTTGCGGCCTTCGCGATCCTGACGCTCGGGCTCGTCGCCAACTTGCTGGCCGCGGCGCTGCTCGCCTTCACGATCTTTTTCTACATCGTGATCTATTCGATGTGGCTGAAGCGTGCGACGCCGCAGAACATCGTCATCGGCGGCGCCGCCGGCGCACTGCCGCCGATCGTAGCTTATGCCGCCGCCACGGGTTCGGTGAGCATTGCGAGTGTCGTTCTCTTTGCCATCATCTTTATGTGGACGCCGCCGCATTTCTGGGCTTTGGCGCTGATCAAATCCGGTGATTACGCCCGCGCCGGCATTCCGATGATGCCGAATGTCAAAGGCGCCGATCATACGCGGCTCCAGATTCTTATCTATTCGGTTCTGCTGGCGCCGCTCGGCATCTTGCCATTCGCGCTGGGTTTTGCCTCGGTTCTGTACGGCGTGCTTGCGGCCGCCTTGGGCATGCTGTTCGTTATGCTTGCGGTTCGCGTTTATCGGCTGCGCCATGGCGAAGCGGCGGAGACCGCGGCAAAGCAGCTCTTCGCCTTCTCGATTCTTTATCTTTTCCTCTTGTTGGCCGTTATCGTCGCGGAGCGCGGGCTCGGTCTCGCGCCCTTCGCCGCGCAATGAGTTTTGTCGTGGATCAGGAACCGCTCATCAGACGCGATGTCGCTCTTACCCCGGCGCAGGAAAAAAGCCGCCGCGCGCGTAACATTGCGATCGGTCTGGCGCTCGGTCTCTTTGCCTTGCTGTTTTACGTCGTGACCATCGTGAAACTCGGTCCCGGCGTTCTCAACCGGCCCCTGTGACGATGCGCTCGCCCGAAGGGAAGCGATATCGGCGCCGCCACCGCCGCCTTGCGCTGATCTTTTTTGGCGTGGTCGCCTGTATGGTTGGCCTCTCCTTCGCCTCTGTGCCGCTTTATCGGCTGTTCTGCGCCGCGACTGGCTACGGTGGCACCACGCAGGTTGCGCGTGTCGCGCCCGACGAGCCGGGCAAACGCGTCCTCACCGTGCGGTTTGATGCCAATGTCGCACCGGGACTGCCATGGCAATTCGCGCCGGAGAGGCCGTCCATTTCGCTGCGCACCGGCGAGACCACAACGATCTTCTACAAAGTGACGAACACTGCCGATCATACGGTCGCGGCGACCGCGGCTTACAATGTCAGTCCCGATCAGGCCGGCAGCTATTTCGACAAGCTCGCCTGCTTCTGTTTCGCCGAGCAGACGCTGAAAGCGCATGAAACCGCGGAATGGCCGGTCGTGTTCTTTCTCGATCCGGCGCTCGAGCAGGACGCGACGATGAAGGACGTTGGAGCCGTCACGCTCTCCTACACATTTTTCGCATCGAAGAATGCGCCGGCCAAGGCTGCGGATAAGTCGGCGGACATTCGAATACGCCCGGGAACGTAACCGCACCTCGCGGGCTTGACCGAAACAATGCGCTCGGTGAGAAACGGCTAACGGCCGGCACGAGAGAAGGACGAGGAAGAGGACCGTCATGGCGGACGCACATTCGAAGCCGAACCACGACTACCATCTCGTCAATCCGAGTCCGTGGCCGATCATAGGCGCCGTCGGCGCGTTCCTGATGGCCGTCGGCGGCATCATGTGGATGAAAGGTCTTGCCATCGGCGGCCTGAAAGCCGGCGGCGTCATCTTCATCATCGGCCTCCTCGTCGTCCTCTACGTCATGGCGGCGTGGTGGACGGACGTCATCCACGAGGCTGAGACCGGCGACCACACGCGCGTCGTGCAGATCAGCCATCGCTACGGCATGATCCTGTTCATCGCCTCGGAGGTGATGTTCTTCGTCGCCTGGTTCTGGGCCTTCTTCGATGCAAGCCTCTTCGCCCACGAGTCGATCCAGTATTCGCGCGTCGAGTTTACCGGCGGGCATTGGCCGCCGAAGGGGATCGAAGTCTTCGATCCCTGGCACCTGCCGCTTCTCAACACGCTGATCCTGCTCACGTCGGGCACGACGGTGACTTGGGCGCACCACGCCCTTCTGCATGGCGACCGCAAGAGCCTGAAGCAGGGTCTGATCCTGACGATCCTTCTCGGCGTCTGCTTCACCGGCGTCCAGGCCTACGAATACAGCCATGCCGCGTTCGGCTTCAAAGGCTCGATCTATGGGTCGACGTTCTTCATGGCGACCGGCTTCCACGGTTTCCACGTGCTCATCGGCACGATCTTCCTGATCGTCTGCCTGATCCGCGCCTATGCCGGCCAATTCACACCCCGCCAGCATCTCGGCTTCGAATTCGCCGCCTGGTACTGGCATTTCGTCGACGTGGTGTGGCTGTTCCTGTTCTCCTGCATTTACGTGTGGGGCTCCTGGGGTGCGGTCGCGGCCGAGCACGCGGGTTAAAGGCCCGGGCGAGCGCTCCCTTTCATCCTGCGCTGCGCTAGATCAATGGCGTGCGCCCGGACCAATCCAGCAACAGTTATGACGAATATCCTCCGATCCCGGCGATTTCGACCGGGCTTCAGGGGCGCTGCCCGCGTTGCGGTCAGGGCCACCTCTTCCGCGGCTTCCTGAAGCTTTCGCCGAAATGCGAGGTCTGTGGCCTCGACCTTACCTTCGCCGATACCGCGGACGGGCCGGCCTTTTTCGTCTCCTTCGGCGTGGGACTGCTGGTCGTCGGCCTGGCGCTGATTGTCGACGTTAAATATGAGCCGCCGCTCTGGGTGCATTTCATCATCTCGCTGCCGCTGACGGTGATCGTCTGCCTGGCGCTGTTGCGTCCTGCCAAGGGCGTGCTCGTCGCGCTGCAATACCGCAACAAGGCGGAGCAAGGGCGGCTGGAGATTTGATCGCGGCGAGGTCTGCGGCGCTGCGGAGCCTCATCGGGCCGGCTTTGGTGGCGCTTGCCGGGATTGCGGTCCTGGTCTCGCTCGGCATCTGGCAATTACACCGGCTTGCCTGGAAGGAAGCGTTGATCGCGCGCATCGAGGCGCGCGCCAAAGCGCCGCCGGGCCCGCTGCCGCCGGAGAGCGAATGGGCGGCGCTGAAGCCCGAGGACTACGAATACCGCCACGTCATGTTGCGCGCGCGGTTCGATCGGCGCGAGGCGCTGGTCTTCCGCGGCAGCGGACCCGAGCCGGGGGAGGGACCGGGCTATCTCGTGCTGGCGCCGCTGATCCTGCCCGACGGCAGCGCGGTTATCGTCAATCGCGGCTTCGTGCCGAGCGTCGCCAAAGACGGCTCGACCCATGCGCCGCTGCCCGGCGAGGTAGCGGTCACCGGCCTGATGCGCGAACCGGAGCCGCGCAACCTCTTCACCCCGTCCGACCAGCCGGACAAAAACCAATGGTTTACCCGCGACCCCCGCGCCATCGCCAACCATTTCGGTCTGAGCCGGGTCGCGCCCTTCACGGTAGATGCGGATTTCTCCGGCAACCCCAAAGCCCTGCCGCGCGGCGGCACGACCGTGATCGCCTTCCCGAACAGTCACCTCGCCTATGCGCTGACCTGGTTCGGCCTCGCCGCCACACTCGCCGGCGTGTTCGTCGCGTGGGCGTGGTCGCGGCGGAAGCAGGAAGCCGCCTCCGACGCCCTTGACCGACGGCAAATCTGGTAGAGAACTCGGCCCTCACGATTGCGACTGGGGCAGGCATTTGCATTACATTTCGACACGCGGCGAAACCGCCCCGCTGACCTTCTCCGAGGCGATGCTCGCCGGCCTCGCGCGCGACGGCGGCCTCTACGTGCCGCAGGTCTACCCGGCGCTGGCCCAGGCGGAGATCGCCGGCTTTGCCGGCCGCTCCTATGCCGAGGTCGCCCAGGCGGTGATCGCGCCGTATGTCGGCGGTGAGATCGACGCGCGCCCGCTCGCGGCAATGCTTGAGGCCGCTTACGCCACCTTCGATCACATGGCGGTGACCCCGCTCGTGCAACTCGACGACAATCTGTTCTTCCTCGAGCTCTTCCATGGGCCGACGCTCGCTTTCAAGGACGTCGCGATGCAGCTCCTCGCCCGGATGATGGATCACGTGCTGGGCGAGCGGGATCAGCGCCTGACCATCGTCGGCGCGACCTCAGGTGACACCGGCGCCGCCGCGATTGAGGCCTTCAAAGGCCGCGACAATATCGATGTCTTCATCCTCTATCCGCATAACCGCGTGTCGGACGTGCAGCGCCGGCAGATGACCACCGCGCCGGAGGACAACATCCACGTGATCGCGCTCGAAGGCACGTTCGATGATGCGCAGGCGATCCTGAAAGCTTTGTTCAACGACAAAGTCTTCCGAGACGATGTCGGTTTGACCGGCGTCAACTCGATCAACTGGGCGCGCGTCGTCTCGCAGATCGTCTATTATTTCACGAGCGCGGTTGCGTTTGGGAGCCCGCATCGGCCTGTGTCGTTCGCGGTGCCGACCGGCAATTTCGGCGACATTCTTGCCGGCTATATCGCCATGCGCATGGGCCTGCCGGTCGAGCGGCTGATCGTCGCCACTAACGAGAACGACATTCTGGCGCGCACGCTGGCGACCGGCCGTTATGAAGTCCGCAGCGTGAGCCCGACGCAATCGCCCTCGATGGACATCCAGATATCCTCGAACTTCGAGCGGCTGTTGTTCGAGGCGGCGCATCGCGACGCCGGCGCGGTGCGCAATTACATGGCGCGGCTGAAGCAATCCGGTGCCTTCGATCTCGCGCAGTCCGACCTCGCGGCGATTCGCGCCGACTTCGACGCGGTTAGCGTCGACGAACCCGCGACGCGGGCCGAGATCGCCCGCACTTATCGCGAAGCGGGCTACATCCTCGATCCGCATAGCGCGGTCGGCGTCACCGCCGCGCGGAACGCTCTGGCAAAAGACCCGCGCACGCCGATGATCGCGCTCGGCACCGCCCATCCCGCGAAATTCCCCGATGCGGTGATGCAGGCAACCGGCATCAAGCCGGCTTTGCCGGCGCGGCTTGCCGCAATCATGCAGGGACGCGAGCGCTTCGACGTGCTCGCCAAGGATCAGACCCTCGTCGCCGATTACATCCGCGTGCGCGCCCGTGCCGCGCGTCTGCCGGCATGACAAGCACGACCGTCGAGCTCACCACTTTGCCCTCGGGCCTGCGTATCGTCACCGATCACATGCCGGGCCTCGAGACCGCCGCGATCGCCGTGCATGTCGGCGTCGGATCGCGCCATGAAAGCGAGCGCGAGCACGGGCTCTCGCATCTCCTCGAACATATGGCGTTCAAGGGCACGCGGCGGCGCTCGGCGCGCGCCATCGCCGAAGAGATCGAATCGGCCGGCGGCGATCTCAATGCCGCCACCAGCACCGAGCAGACCGCCTATTATGCGCGCGTGCTTGCCGAAGACACCGATCTCGCGCTCGATATCCTCGCCGACATCCTGATCGACTCGACTTTCGACCGCGACGAACTCGAACGCGAGAAGAGCGTCATCCTGCAGGAGATCGGCTCGATCGAGGATACGCCCGACGATCTCGTCTTCGACATGTTCGGCGAGACCGCGTATGCAAACCAGCCGATCGGACGGCGCATCATCGGGACGGCTAAGCGCGTCGCCTCGTTCGATCCGCCGTCGATCCGCTCCTATCTCACGCGGCACTACGGCGCCGAGACGATCATCGTCTCCGCGGCAGGGGCGGTCGATCACGCAAAGATTGTCGATGAGGCGCGCGCGCGCTTCGAGCATCTGCCGTTCGCTGCGCATCCGCAGACGCCGCCCGCACTTTATACCGGCGGCGACATCCGGCTGAAGCGGCGTTTCGAGCAGGCGCATATTGTCATTGGTTTTGAAGGCGTGTGCTACACGAATGAAGATCAATATGCCGCGCATGTCTTCACCAATGTCGTTGGCGGCGGCATGTCTTCGCGGCTCTTCCAGGAGGTGCGCGAGAAGCGCGGCCTCGCCTACACCATCCATTCGTTCCACTGGTCTTATTCCGATACGGGCCTCTTCGGCTTTTATGCCGCGAGCGGCGGGCGCGAGCTTGCCGAACTTGTCGCGGTCAGTCTTGATTGTCTGGCCGAAGCGACGCAAAACCTCGACGAGACCGAACTCGCGCGTGCCAAGGCGCAGATGAAAGTGTCGCTCTTGACGGCGCTTGAATCGTCGAGCGCGCGTGCCGAGCAGATCGCGCGCCAGCTCGCCGTGTTCGGCCGCGTGATTCCACGCAGCGAAATCATCGAGAAGATCGACGCGCTGACGATCGACGAAGTGCGCACGGCAGGCCGCAGGCTCCTGCGCTCGGTTCCTACGGTGGCTGCGATCGGCCCCGTCTCGAAGGCACCGTCGCCGGTTCATGTCGCGGCGCGGCTCGGAGCGATGTAGAAAACGACGATGGCCATCTTCCGCCTCGGCCCGCCGTCCGAAAGCGCCACCTTCGTCCGCGGCGATGGGCTTTATCTGCGTCCCGCCGAGATGCGCGACCACAATGCATGGTCGCTGCTGCGCGATCGCAGCCGCGTCTTCCTGATGCCGTGGGAGCCGACCTGGCCGGCCGACGATCTCACGCGCGCGAGCTTCCGCCGCCGCATCCGCCGCCATGCGGAGGAGATGGAGCAGGATGAGGCTTACTCCCTGCTTTTATTTCGCGAGTCCGATGACGTGCTCATCGGCGGCCTGACGATCGGCCAGATCCGCCGTGGCGTCGCGCAGGCCGCGACGCTCGGCTACTGGATGGGCGCGCCTTATGCCGGGCGCGGCTACATGTCGAAAGCGGTGCGCGCCGCGATCGGTTTCGCCTTCGCGACGCTGCGCCTGCATCGAATCGAAGCGGCATGCCTGCCGACGAACCAGGCCTCGGTGCGGCTGCTCGAAGGTGCCGGCTTCCGCCGCGAAGGTTTCGCGCGCGCCTATCTGCGCATCAACGGCAGCTGGCAGGACCACGTGCTCTATGGGTTGCTCGAAAGCGACCCGCTGCCGCTGAAGGTGCGCAAGCCGGCGGCGGCTCAGCGCAATTAGAAGGATTTGGTTTACCCTCTGACCCGCTTACGAGTTGAACGATGGCCGGTGCTGAGCAACAGCGGATGATCCTGCAGCGAATGGCCCCCGACGGCCTGTCGTCAGCCGAGGTTGCACGTCGGGTCAACAATTTGCCTAATGCCACACTGTTGCAGGAAAGTGCCCCTTCAACGGTACTAGTTGAGGGGCATCCAGACGCGATCAATAAAGTGCCAGCCGGCCTATCCGGGTGGAGCGCTCTGCCGATCACAAGATACAAAGTGCCTGATCCCCGGCCGCGCGTTTTGAAGCCCGCTTCGGAATAACAGCATCGGCGGCACCCACAGGCACAGGGCCCTTCGTGCCCCGGTCGGCCTCATCTAGGGGGCAGCGCGTATGCCAAGCCCGTTGGTCACGTTTAAGCTCGGATCGCCTCTTGACTCCGCCTGATTGTTTTCCCAGTATTGTACTTCGCGTACCCAGGTGCTACCGTGAGTAGGGGCTGGGCGACTCATGCCAGTGGCCTCTGGAGCTTCTGGGACATGATAAAATTCGAGGTTGACAGATTTCTTTTCGTGTCTCGCGAAGTCGGACGACTTACTCACGTATTGGATCAGGAAAATGCGACTGCAGTTAGGGACGAAAAGACACGAGCCGAAGACCTGCCCCATTTTAAAGGGTGGAAGACCGAATTTGAGAAGCTTGGTCTTCGAATGTGCGCAGCACATGCCGATAGGCTCATTGCCTTCGCAACCTCGAAAGAGATGGTCTACCAGCATGAGGTGAGCCGCCTTTTACACGAACTTGGAAACCGCCTTTCCGATGAGTGTCGACTATCCCACTTCTGGCACTTAAGCGATACCGAGGCTGCTTATATTGAGCCGAAGGAACCCCTGTTCGGCACTGATGTCGATAACCACTTTTCCGCGTTGGCAGAGGACATTGCAGAGGCGGGTAAGTGCATTGCGCTGGCTCGCTACACCGCAGCCGTCTTTCATCTAATGCGAACTATGGAAGGCGCGGTTCAAATGCTCTCGCAGAACCTCGGGATAGCCAACCCGTCGCGGGAGTGGGGGAAGCTTCTGTCAGATATTAGACCAAAGATCGAAGCCATGGAAAAAGGTGAGCTTCGAAATGCTTGGTCGGAAAATTTTACTTTGCTCTACCACGTCAAACAAGCGTGGCGGAACGACACAATGCACCCGAAGCAGACATATACAGGAGACCAAGCGACGGAACTTTTCGCCGCTGTCCGATCATTCATGCGCGATCTTTGTCCTTTGGTTTACCCGAACGAGAAGGAACTATTCGATGGAAAGCCGCCTCAAAAGACCCCCCGCTCTCGTCGGATTCCAAAGTTCGAGCGGTCGCTATAAACCGCTCGGATTGCGCCGGGTCTTCGATCTTCGCTTCTGCTTTTCGCGGAGAGCCGCGAGCTTTGGGCTTATTACCCATGGGATTTCACCGCGCACTAGTCGTTTGATAGGTGAGCCTCTTGCCAACGATGCCTCTAATCGCCGCTTCGGTTCTAGCAACGTCGCCAACCCCGAGCTTCACGCGGTTATTGTAGCGGAAGTCGAACTCGGCAAGGTAGCGGTGCATATGCTTTTCAGCGCATTGCTGATAAACGCCCTTCATGCCGCGCTTGAAGATCGAAAAGAACCCTTCGACACTGTTAGTGTGAACGGTGCCATCGTCCTCATAGCGGACGTATTCGCCAGCCGAGTGCTTCACGGTTTTGTGCGCGACAATGTGTTGCTCCGCATCCCAGTAGAGGCGGCTTTCGTCAGTGTGCAGCCGGGTTTCGCGGGCAAGGTTCTCGTTCACAATCTTAGTGACGGTCAATTTGTCCGCGTTCTCGACATGGAACGAGCGGACGTTCCCGCCGCGCTCGACAAGCGAAATGATCGCCCGCTTGTTCGCGGGACCGGAGTGGCGACCTTTAGTGGGAGGCGGCAGATACTTTTTGCGGGGCTTTTCCTCTTTGGTTGCCCAAAGATAGGTTTCGTCGGCCTCGACAATCCCGCCCCTGCCGCCCATGGGCGCAAGCTTGCCATCGCGCATCGCTTCACGAATGCGGTGCGACATGAACCACGCGGTTTTAAGGGTCACGCCAAGGGTGCGGTGCAACTGGTTCGAACTAATGCCCTTCTTAGACGAGCAAAGCAGGAACATGGCTTGCAGCCAAATGCGCAGCGGAACGTGGCTGGCCTCGAAAACAGTTCCCACCTTGCAGGTGAACGGCTTGCGGCACTGGTAACACTTATAGGTGCCTATGCGAGTGCTCTTGCCCTGCATCTTGGAAATGCGATCGAAGCCGCCGCAATGCGGGCAAACGGGTCCGTCCGGCCACACGCGGGTTTCAACCCAGGCGTAAGCTGCTTCCTCGTTGTGAAAATGGCGTTCGTTCAGGACAGACATGACCAACCCCTTGTCCGAACAACCTACTCCCTGGAGATGGGTACGTCAAGTATAATATTAGGAGTGTTTTCCTATATACCCCGCCGTCCCCGCCCCCAAGAGGGCGTCTCATGAGCGGTCTTGAACGCGGCGGGGAACGGCGCCCGCGCGCAAGGCTAACCTAACCTCGCGCCCGGGAGGTCTCGCAAACGCCGGCGTGCTCGCAATGCGA